>CAZNBG010000333.1:0-4003 GCA_964570915.1 uncultured Nitrospira sp.
CCCAAGTCAATCAGCGCGACCCGAACAGTGACTAGTGTCAGAATGAGCAACATGGCAAAGATCAAGAGGTAGATTTTCTTCGGGACGACGTGTACGGACATGTTAAGAGCGGTCAGCTGTCAGCCGTCAGCCAGCAACAAGAAGACGCAGCATGGTCGATTCTTCTTGGCTGATTGCTGGGACCTGATTGATGGCTTCTTCCCTTTCTGATTTCTGATTCCACTTAGCAGAACAGCTACTGCCGACTGTCGGGGCCCGGCCGCCTTGCTGCTGAATGCTGACAGCTCTTCTACTGCGTGTAACGGTCAATCAAATAAAGTAGTGGAAAAAGAAAAATCCAGACAATGTCCACGAAATGCCAGTAAAGTCCCGTCATCTCAACCGGAGAGTGATATTCGGGAGAGAACCGGCCGCGCGCGGCTTTCACAACGAGGACAGTCAATAGACCGATACCGATAATCATGTGCAAGGCATGCATGCCCGTCATCGCGAAATAGAGCGAAAAGAACAACTGCGCATTTTGAGGCTTCGGTCCAGGAAGGGAAAAAGAATGCCCTGGAATCAGATGCTCTTCGTACTTATGGTGATACTCAACGGCCTTGATTCCAAGAAAAACGGAACCCAGCACGATCGTGAAGAGCAGAAAGCCCACCAGCATTTTCTGGTTGCCCACCTGCGAGCCGTACACGGCCAGAGCCATTGTTAAACTGCTCCCAATTAAAACAGCGGTGTTAATGCCACCAAGGAGAAGATTAAGGTGGCTACTCCCCTGGGCGAAAGCTCCGGGGTAGGCGGCACGATAAGCCACATAAGCCGTGAACATCCCGCCAAAAAACATGATCTCAGTCACCAGGAACACCCACATGCCTAGAGAAGCGGCTTCTCGCTGTTGTTCGATGGTGTCGAAGTGGTGTGCCAGTGCAGTGTGAGCGTCAGACAACCTTGATCTCCCTGATCGAATAGTGATATGGCTCTTCGGTAACGACGGGAGTCTCGGTGAAGTTCTCGGTCGGAGGAGGAGAAGGCGTTTGCCATTCCAGCCCGGTTGCTCCCCAAGGATTGGAGGACGCCACCGGCGCGTATTTTAGCGACCAGATCAAGTAAATCATGGGGATCAGATAACCCACCCCCAGGATTGAGGCTCCCGCACTCGACATGACGTTCAACACCTGGAACTCCGCTGGGTAAGCATGGTATCGCCGCGGCATGCCGAGATAGCCCAAGATAAACTGCGGGAAAAAAGTCAAATTAAATCCAATGAAGATGACCAGAGCGGAGAATCGGGCCCAGCCCTCCGGATACATCCTGCCGGTTATCTTGGGCCACCAGAAGTGTATCCCCCCCAGATAGGCCATGACGGCTCCGCCAACCATGATGTAATGGAAGTGGGCCACGATGAAGTACGTGTCGTGTACGTGCACATCGAGCCCGATAGCTGCGAGAAACATTCCCGTCAGGCCTCCGATCGTAAAGAGGCCAATGAATCCGAAAGCATAGAGCATCGGGGCCTGATAGGAAATCGAGCCCTTGTACAGCGTCGCCGTCCAATTGAATACCTTTACAGCCGACGGCACTGCCACCAAAAAGCTAAGGATCGAAAAGATCATGCCAGCATAAACCGACTGGCTGCTCACGAACATGTGGTGTCCCCACACCAGAAAGCTGATGACCGCAATGGCCAGGCCGGAAAACGCAACAAAGTGGTAACCGAACACGTATTTTCTGGAAAAACAGGAGATGAGTTCACTGACCACGCCCATGCCCGGCAGGATCATGATGTAGACGGCCGGATGCGAATAGAACCAGAAGAGATGTTGGAACAAGACCGGGTCCCCTCCGAGTGCGGGGTCAAAAATTCCGATGTGAAATCCTCGCTCGAGCACCAGCAAGACCAAAGTAATGGCTATGACGGGAGTTCCCAAAATCATGATAATGCTGGTTGCGTAGTGGTTCCAAATAAAGAGCGGCAGGCGAAACCACGTCAGGCCAGGAGCACGCATCTTGTGGATGGTCACGATGAAATTGAGTCCAGTCAGTATGGACGAGAAGCCAGTGATAAATATCCCCGCACCTGCGAGGATCACATTTCCGTTGGAATAGGTACTGCTGTACGGCGTATAGAAGGTCCAGCCGGTATCAACGCCCCCTGCCACTACGGCTGCGAACGTAAGGACCGCGCCAATCATGTATACATACCAGCTCAGCAGGTTTATCCGGGGAAAAGCCAAGTCCCTTGCGCCAATCATCATTGGTACTAGGAAGTTTCCCAATACGGCGGGAATTGAAGGGATCAGAAAGAAAAAGATCATCATGACGCCGTGCATGGTGAACAGCTTGTTGTAGGTTTCAGCCTGAAAAAGATCTCCCTGAGGCGTTAGTAGCTCCAGCCGGATCAACACCGCAAAGAAGCCGCCTACAAAAAAGAACAGAGTAATCGATGCCAGGTAGAGTAATGCAATGCGCTTATGGTCAGTAGTCAGCAACCACGATTTGACACCAAAATTAACGTTGAGATAGTGCTCGCGAGTCTCAACCGGTACGGTAGCGGCAATGCGGCTGCTCATTTACTCGGATTCTGCCTTTCCGGGGCTGCTGGCTGCTTTTCAGGCCATCGGGCACTCGTGGCTGCTGCGGGTGGCCCCAAAGATTTTATGTACGCTATAATCTGCATCAATCCTTCTTCACTGATCAGTCCCTGAAACGTCGGCATGACGGGCTGGTATCCCTCAACGACCTTTGCCGTGGGACTGAGTATCGATTCGCGGATGTAAGGCTCATCGACAATCACTTTCTGTCCCGTCTGCAATGAGACCGGTTTTCCAAATATTCCCGCCAGAACGGGTCCACGACCCTTGCCATCCATGCGGTGACAGGTGTTGCAAGCCAGGTTCTGAAACAGCTTCTCTCCTTTTGCCGACAACGGCCCTTCCGAGCTGCCTCCGCTAAGCCAGGTTTGATAGTCCGAAGGCTCCATCACGATGATTTGCCCGATCATGCCGGAGTGTTTGGTGCCGCAATATTCGGCACAAAAAAGATGGTAAGTTCCAATCTTGTCCGGTTTGAACCAGGTGGAGGTGTAACGCCCTGGGACGACGTCTGCTTTGACACGAAAGGCAGGTACATAGAAGCTGTGGATCACGTCTTCCGAAGCCATGGTTAATCGGACAGCCCGGTTCAAGGCCAGATGGAGTTCGTTGATCTCGCGCTGCCCTTCGGGATGCTGCAACTTCCACATCCACTGCTTGGCCACAACATAAATCTGCGCAGCATTGTCAGGCGGGCGTGAGATGGTGAAATAGACACTGGCACCCCAAACAAACATCATCATGACAAGAATGAAAGGAATCACCGTCCAAAAGGTTTCCAGTTTGGTTGAACCGGTGATGGGCTGGGGCAGCTCTACTTCAGAGCGTCGCCGGTACTTGACCGCAAAGACAATGATGAGAGATGCGATGAGTAGCGAGAAGAAAACTGTGACAGCGGTCAGGAAAAAGAAAAGGTGGTCCACTTCTCGTGCCACCGCGCTGGCTGCTTCTGGGAAGAGAGGGAAACTGGAGAACATAAGCGGTACGAATCTCTCCGCGTCTATTTGTAAATCGAGGATCGAGGATAGAGGATCGAGGACCCCGTACTCTGCGCCATAGCTCCATGGCCCTTCATTTACTCGCCGATTTACAGGACTCGTCTGTACGTTCGATCATTCTATTCACCATTGCCCCAACGTGTTGCCACGCATGGTCAAGTGATGGTGAAAATTTTTGTGGCCTGCATCAGGCTGAGCTTGTACACTTCCAACTCTCGAAAACTCCTGATCATTGCCATGGACCATTCTCCCCGATCCTCAATCCTCTATCCTCGGTCTCAAGTCAACCTCGATTCTCGACGCTTAACCGTCTCCCTCCTCTGATCGAGGAGTGTTCACGCCGCACCATCACTGCAATGTACGTGCCCATCATCAATACAAATGCAACGCCACAAGCGCGAATCACGGTCATGATCATGA
>CAZNBG010000334.1:0-3992 GCA_964570915.1 uncultured Nitrospira sp.
ACGAAATCTACGAATACTTTCTCTATGACGGCCGACACCATCTCAGCATGGCGGCGTTGCCTGGCATGGCCGAGCGAACGGTGACCATCGGCGGTTATTCCAAGACCTTCAGCGTGACCGGATGGCGCATTGGCTACAGTGTGGCGGCCCAGCCATGGGCGCAGGCTATCGGCGCCATGAACGATTTGCTCTATGTGTGTGCTCCTGCGCCCCTTCAAATGGGCGTGGCCCAGGGCATCAGAGAATTGCCCGACAGTTTCTATCGCAGCTTGGCTCATGACTACCAGGACAAGCGTGACCGATTTTGCAGCGCGCTTGCCACAGCGGGCCTCACACCGTCGATCCCGCAAGGCGCCTATTACGTGTTGGCGGACGTCTCCCGGTTACCCGGCGAGACAGGAAAAGCTCGCGCCATGTACCTGTTGAACCGGACCGGCGTGGCTGGCGTCCCAGGGGAGGCTTTTTTCTCCGGCCAGACTGGCGCCAACTTTGTTCGCTTCAGTTATGCGAAGACGGATTCTGATCTCGATGAGGCCTGTCGGCGTTTGACTCAAACCGATTTTTAAGACGGCTCGTCATCGCCTCCGGCGACTGAGCGGGTCAGACGCTTGAGTTGTCGTGCGAGGGCATCCGGACAGTGCGGGCTGGTGGAGATAATCCTGTGATAGCGAGGCTCGGACTGGTTGAAGGTTAGATCGTGCCCACTCCCGTCCGATATTGCCCCACCGGCTTCTGCAACGAGGAGTGCTCCCGCCGCAACGTCCCACTCATTTTCAGGCTCCTGTGTCGCAGTGCCATGCAAGCGTCCGCTCGCGGTCAGCGCAAGCGCCCACGCGATGGAGCGCATGGGACGGCTGTGGCTTAGCGCCTCAAGCGACGTGAAACGGCCGATTTGGCGCTCCCACGGACTCAGGGCTATAACCGGCAATTGGTCGCCGTCCCCTGTCTGTGGGGTGACCGGTTTGTCATTGAGATGAAGACCTCCCCCTCGGGTGGCACTGAACAATTCACCGGTCGAAGGGTTAAGGACGGCTCCTACGATCGGTCGGCCTCGCTCGACCAGGGGAACGGAGATACAGAACTCCGGCCGCCCACGGATGAACGCTTTCGTTCCATCGATCGGATCAACGACACAGACCCGCATTTTCCGAAGCCGCTCCAGATCGTCCGGCGATTCTTCCGAGAGCCATCCATCCAGAGGAAACGCCGACCGCAGGCGAGATTGGAGAATCTGATTCACCGCCAGGTCGGCCGAGGTCACCGGAGAATGATCCAGCTTCTTGATCGTCTCAAATCCTTCGATGGCAACGCGTAAGGCCTCCATTCCGGCCGTTCGGATTGCCTCGATCATGACCTCCAGTTCGTCCTCCCACGCCATGACACGAGAGTAGCAAGCCTTGAGACGGAAGAAAAGAATTGAGTTTGTACGCACCTTGACCTGGGATGAGAATCTGCGTACAAGCTCGTGACCATGAAGCTGGTTCAGAAGCGGTCAAAGAAGACGGGACTGTCCCCCGGGACACTCGTCCACATCGGCGAGGCACGAACCGAACCCGTTCACATGACGCTGTTCAGCTACGCCGGCGCCCAGTGCGATGAGCGTGTTGTCACCGACGCCAATGAGCTTCGACCGCCCGTCGACGAAACGGTGAGCTGGATCAATGTCGGCGGAGTCCATCAGATCGATGTCCTCGAAGCCTTCGGGAAACACTTCAACCTCCACCCTCTTTTGCTGGAAGACATTGCCAATACCGATCAGCGTCCCAAGCTCGACGACTACGACACCTATTTCTTTCTCGTCATGAAGATGCTCACGACCACTGAACAAGGAGACATTCAGGTCGAACAGGTCAGTTTTGTCACGGGGCGCAATTATGTGCTCTCGTTCCAGGAGAATGGGACCGATGTGTTTGGCTCGGTACGGGACCGTCTCAAAGGCGGCAAGGGACGCCTTCGACAAAATGGGTCGGACTATCTTCTGTATGCGCTCATTGATGCCGTGGTCGATCAGTATTTCGCCGTCCTCGAAATGCTCGGCGAACGGATTGAATCGCTGCAAGAGCGAGTGGTGGCCGATCCGAAACCGGAGACGCTCAGAGACATTCATGCGCTGAAACGGCAGCTGTTGTTTGTGCGCCGGGCCGTCTGGCCCTTGCGGGAAGCAATCAACAACCTGTCTCGTTCGGAATGCGCGTTTCTGCATGAGCCGACCAGGGTGTTTTTCCGGGATGTCTATGACCACGTGGTGCAGATCGTCGATACGATCGAGACGCTACGTGAAATGGTCTCGGCGAGCCTCGATATCTATCTCTCAAGCGTCAGTTATCGGCTGAACGCCGTCATGCGAGTCCTGACAGTGATCACCACGATTTTCATGCCCCTCAGCTTCATTGCCGGCATCTATGGGATGAATTTCGAATATATGCCGGAGCTGAAATGGCCCTGGGGTTACCCGATGGCGCTGGGCCTCATGGGGATGGTGGCGGCCATCATGCTGCTGGGGTTTCGTCGAAAAAAGTGGCTGTAGAGGAGTCGGCCCGACCTATTCTTGGATTTCTACTTTATCCACAAAATAGGTGGTTTCACCGAAGCAGGTGGTTGGAATATAGCGATACTCTTTGTAATGCAGGATCACTCGTTTCCCCATCACTGCTGACAATTGGGTCGCGACCTTCTCGTCCCAGATCGTGAATTGCCAGAGAACCGGGGCCGTGCCCGGCACGGTCGTCATTGCCAATTCCCCTTCATAGGTTTTGCAGAGCCAGCCCTTCTTTGAATATTTCTGAATATAGCCGGCTCGGCTCCCGTCGGAATAGATCCAATTGAAGGCAACCGTCAGGTAGGCAGCGCCTGCAAAAAACACGATGGTCAAGAACAGCTTCGGGATCGAAGACCAGCTCACCGGCATCTCCTCCGCTATGAGCGCAGATCAGTGAACAACCAAGGCATCTCGGCCTTTCGACGGATTTCATAGGCCGTGATCGCGTTCTCATATTGGAGCGTAAGGCCGATCGAATCCAGCCCTCGATACAGGCAATCCTTGCGGAAAGGGTCGATCTCAAACCGATACGCGGTGCCGTTCGGGGTGGTCACCGTTTGGCGACCCAGGTCCACGGCGAGCCGGTATCCCTCGACGTCCATCACGTCCTTCATGAGCGGGAGCACTTCCTCCGCTTTCAACACCACGGGAAGGATGCCGTTTTGAAAACAGTTGTTATAGAAAATATCCGCAAAGCTTGGCGCGATGATGCACCGGAATCCCTGATCTAACAACGCCCACGGCGCATGCTCACGAGACGAGCCGCAGCCGAAATTGTCGCGGGTCAAGAGGATCGATGCGCCCTGATACCGGGGCTGATTTAAAAAGAAGGAGGGATCAGGCGAGCCGTCTTTGAGTTTCCTCCAGTCAAAGAACAGTCCCTCGCGCAACCCCGTGCGCTTGATGGTCTTGAGAAACTGCTTTGGGATGACTTGGTCGGTGTCGACGTTCACACGATCCAGCGGAGCGACGAGACCGGTCAGTATGGTGAATGGCTCCATAGTATCCAATCAGACAATAAGTGAATGGTGTATTCGAAGGGCTTTGCGCGATCAGCTCCAGTGGCGGATATCGACGAAATGTCCTTCAATGGCTGCGGCGACTGCCATGATTGGCGATACCAAGTGAGTCCGTCCACCGGCTCCCTGGCGACCTTCGAAATTCCGATTGCTCGTGGAGGCGCAACGCTCGCCAGGCTTCAGGACATCCGCATTCATGGCAAGACACATGCTGCATCCGGCCTCTCGCCACTCGAACCCGGCCTCGCGGAAAACTCGGTCCAGACCTTCGGCCTCCGCCTGCTGCTTGACGAGCCCGGATCCCGGTACCACCATGGCATGGACGGTCTTCGCGACTTTCTTGCCCTTCGCAAAGCTCGCCGCGAGGCGAAGGTCTTCGATCCGCGAGTTCGTGCACGAGCCGATGAAGACCTTGTCGATTCGAATATCCGTGA
>CAZNBG010000335.1:0-3981 GCA_964570915.1 uncultured Nitrospira sp.
GGATAGCGGAATAATGATTATTACTACGGATAACACGGGACACGCGGGCGCGGCGAAGCCGCGGCGCGATTATTTCTGCTTCAGAAACTACTTTTTGTAGATTGTCGGTCGTGGGCCTTTTTCGAGGGCTTCGCGATCCCAAATCATTCCTTCGCGCGAGTAATTCGCAAGTTCGAAGTCCTGCGTCAGTTCGAGGGCGTCTGTAGGGCAAGCGTCCTCGCAGAGGCCGCAGAACATGCAGCGGCTCAAATCATACGTGAAGTTCGTGAGCTCTTTGCGGCGGGTTTTCTCGTTGCGCTCGCTCGAAACCACAATCAGGTGCTCGGGGCAAGCCAGAGCACAGAGGTCACAGGCGATGCACATCGTTTCGTTGGTGTCAGGGTTGACGTTCAGCCGAGGAGCGCCTCGATAGCGCTCGGCCACCTGGGGGCGTTCCAGGGGGTATTGCTCAGTGTAGATCTCTTTGGGATGCTGGTAACGGAAGGTAACCCACAGGCCCTTGAACAAGTCTAGAAGTAGCGCCTTGCGAGCGATTCCGAAGATGTTCATCGGAGAACTAGCATAACAAAAGGCCTTACCTCCTGCTACTGCTGGTTATTCCTGTGTGGCGCTCTTTCACGAACAACCGGTTGGACCATGACATCAGCGCGTAACGCGACTCCAGTCGGGTCGTTTGCGGGACACCATCTTCAGTCGTCGCGATGCGAGTGAGAGAGGTGAGGCAAGACTCTCTGAGGACTCGGAGAAGCCGCGTACACACACTGTGCCACGTGCCGTGGCATTTCCTGTGCCAACGCAGGCCACGTAAGAAATGGGGCGGAGGATCTGGCGAGATTCCCGCCCCAAGCGCGCGTCCATTAACCACGGTAGTAGAAAATGAACGGCCCAAAGACTATTAATTCCGTGCGTCTCTGTTGTCAAGGAATCCCGATTGAGACGAACTCACTCGAGGTTTTCATAAAAAATGACAACGGTCGGTATTGCGTTGCTAAGGACGCACCATAAGGGCGAATGCACGAAGTGCCAGAATATCGGCACCCATCACCGATGTTCACAGCTGACGGCAACAACAATTCGGATTGGGCGTGGAATTATGGATACATTTGCAACAAATTGTACTATTCCTTTCTATGCAATTCGATTGGTCGCACGGAGATCTATTCGAAGGCCGACGCTGCTACCATGCTGGCTCGTTTTTCGAAGCCCATGAACACTGGGAGACGGTGTGGCTCGCAACACAAGATCCTGAAAAGACTTTCTTGCAGGGGCTGATTCAGGTGGCCGCCGCGTTACACCATTTCCAGGGCGGCAACTACGCGGGCGCCATCTCACTGTTGCGATCAGCGTTACGCCGTCTGGACCCTTATCCAGAACACTTTGCTGGCATTGCTGTCGCGCCGTTTCGCGTCGACGTTCGTGCATGGCTCGAGGCCCTCGAGACAGGTGCGCATTCTTCCCCGCCAGTGGTACCTCAGCTTCATCTAACGTCGTGACGTTTGCTTCGGCTTCCGGGAGCCTCATCTCCGTGGTGACTGCCGAGACGGGATAGTGTTTGTATGCTGGCGTACATGCCGACGAATCGCGCATCCTTCAGGGGCGGCCTGGCGGTCCTCTGTCACGTCTAGCCCATTGGCTCTAGCAGCGAGATCCTCTATGTTCATCACCGACGAGCGTGTCGAACCAGCAGCCCAACGCTAGTCCGCGGTCAAGAGCCTCAAGCCAGCTAGAGATCCTCACCAATCTGGCTTAGTCCAGTGCTTGTTGAAGTTGTAAACAAGTAGAGATTAGCCTAACAGAACCAGAACCGGACAAGGTGGTCGTTTCCGAAGTAAGGTTGTCGAGAAAAGGGATGCCGGACCATGTCGCAATCAATCAACCCACTGAAGAAGACAGGCCGACATCGAGATGCGGCTCATACTCGCAGCATGCCCGACGTCGTTCATCGGCTTTGCGCCGGGGAGACCCTGAAGAGCATAGCCATCGATGAAGGGATAGACTACGAACGAAGATTCCGCGTTATGGGACAAAGCGTACGGCGATTTTGTGAGTCGGTCTATAAGATTCTTCACCAGTCATGGCCCGGAAATGGATACCTCGACGACCCCGAGATCTTGGATCCGCGGCTCCTAACAGAGGAGCAAATTGGAACCGCATTTGAAGATCTGGCTGGCGCCAAAATCCCGGAGGACATCCCGGCACTTCGAGAGGCAGCCGCAAAGCATTCGGATCGTCTTAGGAGCTCTCGATGAAACCGTTGAGTACTCGCTTGGCTCAATAGTCGGCGACGCGATCGCAAGAACGAGGGTATAAGCATGCGCCAAGTCCAATAAGGCGGAATTGCCCAAGACACCTGGGCTTGTGCCTATTGAATTGAAGCAAGAGCCTCGGTCCAAAGGCATCACCAGCCCTCGCAAGAAAAAACCCAAAGAACTCGCTGTAATTGCCGAGTGTTGCACCGGATGTGCCGGATCGCCCGCCTGCGTCGAGTATTGCCCGGTGGAAGACTGCATGTTCTGGATTCCGGACGTGGACCATCCCCCTTCGGCCGCATTAGAGTCGACTCACTGCTTTGTATTGGCTGCAAAGAGTGCGTTAGCAAGGGACCGGATGGATGCTTCCTCAGTCCACGCATATCGGCATTTTGAGCTTGTGGCTCGCTTTAATAAGGGCTTTCTGAGTAGCGGAATACCTGACGGCTGCTACCGCCCGAAATATTTCGCGTTGCGCTCGGTGTACTCTTTCCATTTTTCCGGCAAATCATCGAGCGCGAAAATGGCCGAAACCGGGCAGACCGGTACACAGGCGCCACAATCAATGCATTCCACGGGATCGATGTACAGCATCTCTTCGGTTGCGTACTTCTCGGAATCCTTCTTGGGATGAATACAGTCCACCGGACAGGCGTCCACACATGCCGTGTCCTTTGTGCCTATGCAAGGCTCGGCAATTACATATGTCATAGAGTCTCAGTTCCCCCTGGACGTGCGGAAGTGCTCGCACCTTCACCGAACCCCAAGGTCGATAATGCGGAACGCATCGGGAAAGAAGACCATCATCATGGCCAAACAAAACACCAGCGTGCACATGGTGAGCAACTTCATGCGAGACGCTTCGTATTTCATGTGCATGAAATAGGCGATGATCAGCGCCGCCTTGATGATTGACAGGCACATCAGTATCGACAGCATGCGCTTAGGTTCCATGTTCTGATAGCCGAGGTACACCTCGATTGCCGTCAGTATCAGGAGCACTCCCCACACCCAGAAGAACTGCATGAGTTTGTGGTGGCGGTGCTGTTCGGCGACGCGTCCTTCGATGGCCAGCTGAGTCGGGTCCATATTTCACGATGCTCCTAGAGGATCTTGGTGGACATCAGGTAGACCAGGGGGAAGATGAACATCCACACAAGGTCGACGAAGTGCCAGTAAAGACCGGCGACTTCCGTGTCCGCCGCGTCATACACCTTGGGTTTCAACCACAAAATCATGGAGCACACCACAGCGGCGAACAACAGCACGTGCGCCCCATAGTGAAAGGGACTATACGACGGGGTTGCGAGCCAGGCGATCAACCACAATCCAAGCAGAATCGGGATGAACTTACGACGCAGGGCAATGACACCGAGGTAGATCACTCCCAGCGTCACGTGCAACATGTGCATGCCGGTGAGGGCGAAGAAGGTCGAGGCGAACAAGGGGACCGTCTTGGAGACATTGACGAACTCGGACGCCGCCTCCTGGCCGGGGACGTCGGGGAAGATGGGGAGACGCAAACCTTCCGCAATGAGGTTGCTCCATTCTTTGGCATGCAGAAGGATTAAACCTATCCCACAGGCCATGGTAGCGAGCAGGTAGAGGCGGCGGGCGCCCTCTTTACCAAGCGCTGCCGCATTGACCGCGAGGACCATGGTCAAAGAACTGGTCAACAGAAACGCGGTCATGACGTGGGCGTTCCGGATGCTCGCAGAGTGAAACGGCGTCG
>CAZNBG010000336.1:0-3973 GCA_964570915.1 uncultured Nitrospira sp.
CCAGCTATGATGAGGCTGGGCGCGATGTCTCACGAGACAGTTTGCAGGATAGTCCCCTGTCTCGTTCTCAATGCGTAGCCATGTTCAACACACGCCTAAGGAGGGCAAACATGGTTACGACGATCCTGAGACTTCCTACCGTCAAGGCCCGCACCGGGCTTTCCCGCAGCACGATCTATCTGCGCATCGCGGAAGGCCGCTTTCCCGCGCCCCATTTCTCTTGGTGGCAGGGCCGTTGGCTGGATAGAGGCCGAAGTGAACGATTGGCTAGCCCGACGTATCGAGGCCAGCCGCAAGGCGGTGCGGTGAAGGCATGGCGATGACAAATTTTACTCCTGATCTATCGGAAACCGGCAAAACCGGTGAAACCACCACGGTGAGCAATGGCTCGTTTCTTCGGGGGATATTCGGCGAGGACCTGGACGATGTGCGGCCTGTGGTGGTCAGTTTCGAGGGCAGCCCGGTCAGCGTCCCTGGCAAGGCATGGTGGGGTCGTCCCTGGGGGGGCGATGCCGATCAGGACGACGAATTACCAACTAGCGCGAACAATTATTTCAGCCTCGCAGTGTTCCGTCCCGACGAGGCTGGGCGGTACCGAAGACTGAAGGCGAGCTTTCATGCGCTCTATGCGGTGATGTTGGATGATGTGGGGACCAAAGTTAACATGGATCGGCTGACCTTGCTGCCAGTCTGGTTGCTGGAAACGTCACCCGGCAACTATCAGGCGGGGTATTTGCTGTGTGAACCACTGGTGGATGGCCATGCGGCGGACCGGCTGATGAACGCCATCGTGAATGCCAAGCTATGCGATCCTGGCGCAAACGGCCCACGTGCGCGGTTAGCGCGCCTGCCATTGGCGGTGAACGGCAAGCACGCACCGCCCTTCCTCTGTCGTCTCGTGCAATGGACTCCGGAGTTGCGCTACTCGGTGCATGAGTTGGTGGACGGACTCCAGTTGGACATCGCCCACGCGAAGCGACCCACCACGCGATGAATTTCTCCCACCATGATGCGGATGGTGGGCTTCATGCGCGGACGGCACTGGCATTATGGTGCGAACGACACGATCAATGACTACCGAGCCATTGACGTGCGGCGCTGGTCAATCTATCGCCATCGAAGCAGTGGTGAATGGATAGATGAAAACTATCCTGTACGGCTCGACTGGACAGCCTGTAATCTTGACGGTCAACGCCCGTGGTTCCGCTGTCCGGCACGTGGCTGCAAGCGGCGCGTAGCAATTCTCTATGGGGGTGGCATCTTCGCGTGCCGCCCCTGTTACAGACTGGCTTATCCCAGCCAACGCGAAACCTCGGATGGTCGGGCCAGACTACAAGCCGAGAGAATTCGGGCGCGGCTTGGATGGGAGCCTGGTATTTTGAACGACGGAGACGTAAAGCCTAAAGGCATGCATTGGCGAACCTTCGAGCGATTGTCTATCCAGCATGATGCTTTTGTCGAACAGTCGCTGGCGGCAATGGCGTTGCGATTAGGCATTCAGCGATAGAGACACAAGGCGAGTAAGGGGGCAACTTTGGGGGCAAGTCTCGAAATTAAATTTTCTCTGTCTCATCAAATCAAGGCGTTATGTTAACTATTCGGTAGTCCTCGCCGCATACCGCTGGCCTCTTTATCGTCTTTCCGTAATTGAGGCCAGCGGAAAGAGTCTTCAACCCACTCTGGGGCGCTTGCGCCCCACGCACCAGCCATCAACCGATCAAGCGTCCCGGTTGCCGTGAAGCGGTAGCCGGGCTTCCCTTCCTCTAGGACAGGTTCACATAGAATATGCCCATCTAAGAGCTTCCTGAGCATCTGGGGGGCCATCGGCACGTGTCGGCCAAAGAGGGCAGGGAGATCGTTCCATTTGCTCTGCACGGCCTTCGCGAAGTGATAGATCCGTGCCCGAATCAGCGAGAACTCGCGCTCCAAGACGGTCCGCCAATCGAGGAACTTGGCATCGCCGCCATAACATTCACGTAGCGAATCCGCAGGCTTCACGGTGAGAGAGGGCACACATTTATGAAAAACTCTTCACGGTTTCATCATAAAGGTTTCATCTTGGAGGTGTATAACCACGTAAACGACAAAAGGGGGAACGCATCATGACATCCTTCATGGAAGTGTACATCCTGGTTGCTATCTTCGGAACACTCTACGGCATGTTGCAGCTCGCCAGTCGGTAACGAGCTCGGCTCCCAAGGACGGCAGCGAGCAACAGTCCCGTGAGTATCGGGGAGCCTTAGGCGTCTGATCCGACCGTCCTTGCACATGTGAGTGAAAGATTTTCCCCTGTGCCTCTGATTGAGCGGGCTGCTCCAACACGGTTAAGTCATCCTCCATCCAACGACCAACGCCGGCAGAAACTTGCCGAGGATTCAAACTGACCGCTATACCCCAACCGCATCCTCTTGCAATTCAAATCGAAAGACTGGTACCAACGATAGTGGGTATCCATCGCCTTCACCAAACGTTGCTTGCGCGTGCCGGCGGCCCGTCCCTCATTGGTGCCGCCGGAAACAGTCGTCAACCCATAGGTGTTTCTTTCTTCGGTTGACCCGCTGGCCTCTTTATTGCCTTACTGTCATTGAGGCCGGGGGAAGGAGTCTATAACCCACTGGTGGGCATCAGCGCCCCACGCGCCGATCAACAGTCGGTCAAACGTCGGTGCCACACTGGGCGGAGAAGGAGAAGAAGGGAGGGCTGCCGAAAAGCGGGCAGCAGCGATGATGAAAGGAGTAATCTACAAAGGATATACTATTCAACCCGCGCCTCGGCATCTCGTGGATACCGGCCAGTGGGAGTTGAATGTCTTCATTTCCTGGACAACAGAGGACGAGGAGGACAGTCGTCATTTCGTGTCGACGGGTCGGTATGCGACGGAGGACGAAGCCACGGCCCAGTGCATCGCCTATGGCCAACGGATCGTTGATGGCCAGATTCCCGGCTCATCGGTTCGATAATCCTCAAAATGTGCGGAGACGCTTACCATGGGAGGAGTCATGAGTGGCGAATCTCTTGCGAGCCTTGTCTGGTGCTTGACTCGTCTCCAACTTCAGTGTGAGGCCGTGATTGAGGCGCTCGAGAAGAAAGAACCAGGTTTTCGCAATCTTGTTTCCGAGGAAATGAAGCAGCTTCGTGAACAGGGGAGAATTCTACAGATTGCCGCCGAAACCAAGCACGAGATCGACCAAGTTTCTGATTGGAGTTGGTTGAAATCACACGGGATAGATCCCAATTCACCAAAAGCTTGATGTGTGAACAGCCTCGATAGGTTGCCGAAAGCCAAATCAATCCCGTCGAATCTCTTTTTAACTCACCTTGACCGCACTTCAGGTGTTGGTGCATAATCCGCCGCCATATCCTTTCCTAGTCACCCAATGCCCAACAAACGAACGACATTCGATCGTGGCTTGATTCCAGGACTGTCTGATACCGTTCAAAAAACCATCGCCGCTCGGGAAGACACCGCAGAATCACAATTCAAATTGTGGTGCGAACGGCTCGGCACCGAATGGTCCAACCGTCATCATGCCCTTTCCCTTGAGGCCGCGGTGTCCGTGATGAATGCAGACCGCGCCAACCTTCAGTTCGCTCACGGTGAGCGGTTAATCCTGAAAAGCCATCGTGGTTTCAGCAAAGCGTTCCTCGACTATTTCAAGGTCGTTGATCACGAGAAGACCTGCTGCCTGACAGCCTGGAAAACGCGGCGTGCCATCCATGTCCAGGACGTCACGACCAGCCCGCACTTTTCCCAACCTGCCATAGACGTCCTGCTCAAGGACGGTATTCGGGCTGTGTCTTCTGCGCCGTTGCTGACCGACGAAGGTCGGATGATCGGAGTGCTGTCCGTGCACTACTGTCAGCCCTATGCTATGTATGGGAAGGACCTAGCCCGTTTTCGGCGGCTTGCCAGATACATCGCCGAGTTACTCGATCAACGCGCGAGCCGTCATCGTTCCGAATGAGCTTTCTC
>CAZNBG010000337.1:0-3968 GCA_964570915.1 uncultured Nitrospira sp.
ACCATGCTGAAAGCCTTGCCGTTAAGTTATAATCGGGATTTGCAAGAGGACAAGCCGGCGCTTTTTGATGCCCTTGATACGGTGGCATCCTCTCTTCAGGTGATGACGGAATTGATGCGCCGACTCAAAGTCAATCGGGAGGCGCTGAAGCAAGCGTTGCACGGAGGCGGACTGCTTGCCACAGAACTGGCCGACTACTTGGTCATGAGGGGAGTCCCTTTTCGCGAAGCCCACGGTATCACCGGACGAATCGTCCGAGCTGCCCTTGATCGAGGACGTGACGTGGCCGATCTATCTCTTCAGGAGTTGCAGACATTTTGTGACCGGATCGACAAGGGTGTGTTTTCTCGATTGACTACCGCCGCTGCAATCGACCACAAGGCACAAATCGGCGGAACAGCCAGGGTGCGGGTTGAGCGACGGATCAAAGAGCTTGAGCAATTCCTGTCATGAGAATGTTCGTGATTATTGCATCCACGGTCGTGCTCGCTGCTTGCGGGGTCGTCGGTTCGCCTATTCCTCCAGAATACGTGGGTGTGGCCGTCACGATCGACAAACAAAAAAGGCAGCATGCCCTCGAGGCAGAGCGTAACGCGGGGGACCAGGCTGTCGTGGACCCGAGCCTTGAAAATCCAGACATCAATCTTCCGCCGTCACACCCGGTTGGAACACGGTGAGAGGGTCTCGTTTGACACACCGACATCAATTCGAGGGTCGACACCATGCATAGCTTCGAGTATCACCACGGAGAGCTGTACTGCGAACACGTACCGGTCAGCCGAGTAGCAAAGGAACTCGGGACGCCCTGCTACATCTATAGCCACGAGACGCTGGTCCGTCATTTTCATGCCTACGACGGCGCGTTCAAGAACATTCCTCACGTCCTCGCGTTCGCGATGAAGGCCAACTCCAACCTCGCGATCTTGCGATTAATGGCCAGAGAAGGCAGCGGCGTTGACATCGTTTCAGGAGGAGAGTTGTTCCGCGCCTTGAAAGCCGGGGTCCCCGTGTCCAAGATCGTGTTTGCCGGGGTCGGGAAGGCTCCCGACGAAATTCGTGACGCGCTCAAAGCGGATATCTTGATGTTCAACGTGGAATCGCCGGCTGAGTTGCATGCCATCAACCAAGTAGCCGCCGAAGTCGGCAAGAAAGCGCGTGTGGCGCTACGAATCAATCCCGATATCGACCCGAAGACACATCCTTATATTTCCACCGGGCTCAAGAAAAGCAAGTTCGGCATTGCGGCTGAAAGGGCGGTGGAAGATTTCTCCCTCGCCGCGTCGATGAGCCAGATCGACGTCGTGGGTGTCCATGCCCATATCGGATCTCAGCTGACGGATGTCACGCCCTTCACAGAAGCCTTGAAGAAAGTCGTAGGCCTCGTCGAGACGTTGAAAGGGAAGGGCATCAACATCCGCTATCTCAATATCGGGGGTGGGCTTGGTATCACGTACTCGGATGAAAAGCCGCCATTACCTCAAGACCTCTCCAATGCGATCTTGCCGCTCGTGCAAGAGCTAAATATAACGCTCGTCATGGAGCCGGGTCGCGTCATTGTCGGGAATGCGGGAATCCTGGTCACAAAAGCCATGTATCTTAAAGAAGGAGAAGCGAAGAGTTTCATCATTGTCGACGCTGCTATGAATGACTTGATTAGGCCCAGCCTGTACGGAGCCTACCACGAGATACGCCCTGTGAACGAAGAAGGAGCTCGCCGGACCAAACAAACGGTGGATATCGTCGGGCCGGTTTGTGAATCCGGAGATTTCCTAGCCAAAGATCGGTCGCTGCCGAACATCAGACCGGGTGAGTTGTTGGCAGTCATGAGTGCGGGAGCCTATGGCTTTGTCATGGCCTCGAATTACAACTCTCGACCTCGTGTACCGGAAGTGCTCGTCAAGGGTGGAGAATTCCACGTCATTCGCGAACGAGAAACGTACGACGACCTTGTAAAAGGAGAGACGATTCCGTCATTTTTAAACGAATAGGTATGAGTATGTTTACGGGATCTCTAGTCGCTATTGTCACGCCGTTTCGAGAGGGCAAGGTTGACGAACGCGCCTTGGCTGAGTTGATCGAATGGCAGATCGCCAGCGGCACCAATGGCATTGTTCCCTGCGGGACGACTGGCGAGTCAGCCACTCTTTCTCATGACGAGCATAATCGGGTGATCGAATTGACGGTGGACGTCGCCCATCGGCGTGTCCCGGTCATTGCCGGAACCGGCTCGAACAGCACGGAGGAGGCCATCGCGCTCACCAAGCATGCAAAGCAAGTTGGTGTTGACGGAGCCTCGCTGATTACCCCCTACTACAACAAACCCACTCAGGAAGGTCTCTATCGCCACTATAAGGCGGTCGCGGAAACCGTCGACTTGCCCTTAGTCCTGTACAACATTCCTGGTCGTACCGGAGTCAACATGTTGCCGGCGACGATCGCTCGACTCTCCGCGATCAAAACAATCGTTGGGGTCAAAGAAGGGAGTGGGTCGGTCCAGCAGGCTTCGGATATTGTGCAGATGTGCGGCGACCGTCTCACCGTATTGGCTGGTGACGATGCTCTCACACTCCCGATGATGGCGGTCGGAGGAAAGGGCGTGATTACTGTCACCGCAAACATCGCACCGACCGAAATGGCTGGTCTTGTAAAAGCCTTTGCCGAGGGGAACATCGACGAAGCTCGACGGATTCATTTCAAGCTGTCTCCCCTCTTTACCGCGTTGTTCTACGAGACCAACCCCATTCCGGTTAAGGAAGCCTTGGGCCTCATGGGTAAGATTGACCCGGAATTGCGCTTGCCGCTCTGCCCAATGGCACAGGATACACGTGAGAAGCTAATTCGTGTCTTAAAGGAAGCGCAGTTGATCTGACCTTCGAAAGATCGAGGTGCACGGCGTAATGATCAAGGTTGTCGTCGCAGGTGTGGCTGGTCGAATGGGCTGCCGTCTCGTGTCGCTGATCAAAGACTCTACTGCTTTGATGCTGGCCGGGGCATTAGAAGGAACCGGTCATCCGGCCCTGGGAGAAGATGCAGGGGAAACCGCTGGAGCAGGACGTGCCGACGTTCCCATCACAGACGATCTCTCCGCTTTGATGGAGCGAGGAGAAGTTGTGATCGACTTTTCCGAGCCCGAAGCGACGCTTGAACACATGCGGACGGTCGTTCGCTATCGTCGTGCAATGGTGATTGGAACGACCGGCTTCTCAGCGTCTCAGCTCGAAGAGCTCAAGTCCTTGGCCCAGCAGATACCTTGTGTGTTTTCTCCGAATATGAGTGTTGGAATCAACCTGATTTACAAAGTCATTGAAGAAATGGCCCGAACCCTCGGCGACGATTACGATATCGAAGTCATCGAAGCTCATCACAGGTTGAAGAAAGACGCACCGAGCGGCACGGCCCTCAAAATTGCCGAAGTTCTCGCACGTTCAGTGAACCACGACTTGAGCCAGGTTGGCGTCTATGCCCGCAAGGGGTTGATCGGTGAGCGAGCCAAAGGAGAAATCGGTGTGCAAACCATTCGTGCCGGTGATATCGTCGGTGATCATACCGTGCTGTTCGGCGGCATGGGAGAACGAATCGAGGTTACTCATCGAGCCAGCAGTCGTGACACATTCGCTCGAGGAGCCCTACGTGCTTCAAGATGGATTGTTCGTCAGCCGCCCGGCTTATACGACATGATGGATGTCTTGAGCCTTCGTTGACCGTCTTCAGCTTCGTATCTCATCATCTGGACTGCCGGTTGATTTTTCTTCAACGTGACCCTCATCACCGGATTTCACGGCCATTGAAGGCATAGAGCCCAGGACAAATCTTCCCTTGAGGACTGTAGTTATTGTCTGCATGGGCTGAGAGCTGTTCCGGTCGTAAGTGACCTGCAGCCCTCCAGCTGATCAGAGGGTACGGATTTGGGGTTCGACAGGATGGATTAATGTCGCGCCGTGATCGGCCTAGGTTCTTGATCTGAAGCT
>CAZNBG010000338.1:0-3921 GCA_964570915.1 uncultured Nitrospira sp.
ACTGGGATGGCTGAGAATTGAACCACCTGCAGAGGGCAGGTCTTTTCTCGGGAGGCACAGACTCGTCAATTCTTTCACAGGAACGACCTTTGGAAATAATCACGTCCTGGAGGAACGTCGCCATTTGGGCAAATTGACTGAAGACAACCAACTTATTCGGCTCCAGCTCAGTCGCTCGACTGTCTAGGATCGCCCCAAGTATTTCCATGAAGGCATCGAACTTTCCGGATATGCCCGGCTTGAATCCCTCGAAGTCTCCCGTGACTAAGCCTTGATGACAACAAATCTGCTTGAGCTTCAACAGCACACTGAAGATGTGGGGGTCGCCAAGGGTCAATGTCTCACGACCTGTGGTGTTGATAGCCTCCTCAAGATCGCTTGTGACAACAGCCTTGTACAGTGCGCGCTGTTTCTCTGTAAGTTCACACCGTATAGTCTTCTCGATCTTATCCGGCAGTTCTTTTGCCACATCTTTTTTCAGCCGACGAAGTACAAATGGTCGTGTTTTTCGTCGAAGAAGATCCAGTGCATGCTTATCACGACGATACTCAATGGGATTGGAGATCCTGCTTTCAAACTCAGCCTTAGAGAACAGAAATCCTGGTGCAAGAAGGTCGAAGACTGACCACAAATCTTGTAAGTTGTTCTCAACCGATGTGCCGGTAATCGCGAAGCGTGCTTCTGCCGGAATCTTCCGAACCGCTTTGGCTCGTTGTGTGTCAGGATTGTTCATCCGTTGTGCCTCATCGAGAATAAGGAATCGCCATTGGATGAGTCGGAGATCTTCCGCATCGCGGACCATGGTTTCATAGGAGGTCACCACGAGATCCACATACGGCCCTTGGACCCGTAGGGCGTCTTTGCGATTGTGTCCGGAGTAGATGAGTACCGAAAACTCCGAGAGAAATTTATCGGCCCCGTCAGCCCACTTTTCTACGAGACCCGCCGGGCAAACAACGAGGGAGGGGCAACGGCCATCCTGCTTGCGAACGTGGGCAATTGCCAGGAGCATTTGCAGTGTCTTCCCAAGACCCATTTCATCCGCCAGAATACCTGGCAGCCTATATCGCTTGAGATATGCCAACCACTCATATCCATGATGCTGATAATCCCGTACCGATATGTCTGGTCGGAGACCTTCCGGAAGCGCGAGGGAGTCAATCGTCGGAAAATCGAGCAGCCGCTGCCTAAATCTTGTGAAGACCACGCTTTCGGACAGTATGCCAAGCTTCGAAAAGATCGTGATGATGTCATCGTAGCTGAGGCTTGGCGCACGATAGGAACCGTCCGGTCGTTCTTCAAGGCCGGTGTCCTCAAGCGCGTTCTTAACTCGATGGACTTGTGCCCAGTCAACGGCGTGATAGGTCTGCCTTCTCCTGTAGTACATTCTCGACTGGTCGTTCTTGTGTAAATCGGCATGATTAAGGAATTCACTCCCCGATTTGTACTGGGGACGAACGATGATGTGCGATGTTCCTTCATCGAGATCGATCGAGGTATGAATTTTAGGAGAGGTGGCAACGACTCGAAGCTCGCCGACCGCATTGTCAACGAGCACTCGACTCGACTTCCTGAGAGCAGGCAAATCCTTCTCAAGAAACTCAGGGACCTCGTCCATCACAAGTCGACGTGTACCCGGTGACACGTCGGTGCCCTGGGTTGGCGTGTGTGGTCGTTCCTGAGGCATCTTGTAAAATTGGTCGACAACCCGTACCCAACTTGGATGTTCTCCAAGAGCAGGTGTGGGAAGCGGAATGACCGACCCGTCGGCAGTGGTGAGTGTTTGCCTGACAAGTAACGTTTCAGGATCTTCTAGATCGACGTAGGTGCGATGTTCGAGCGGTGTCGGGTGAATCGTGACTGCTTTTGCAGCGGGTGTTTGTTCAACTCTGAACCATTTTCGCAATGAGTCCAAGCAGCCCGGGACATTGTCTCCCTTGCAGCACAGCGTCACATCATCTGTCCATGCACAGGAGGCACCTATGGTCTGGATGACGTCAAGGCCATAATGGTTGATAATGAAGCGCCGTCCTTTGAATGTGCCCCCCCCTCGCGCGAGAGAAGGCCGGCTCAGGGAAATGGGCTTTCCATTGAGGTCACTATGGAGGGCGATCGTTACGGTGCCTGATCGAGGATCAAAATCGATACGTGGTTGGAGTACGACCTGATCCGGCTTGAGAAGCGTTGTGGTTCCGTCCCAGATAAACCTCAGCATACCACCCTCAAGTGAATAGCGTCGGCTTGGTTCGCGATAGGGCGGTTATTCTAGGCCAGTTGTATGAGGAAATTCGAGTGTCTCTCTCTTTCTTTCCTAGTGTGGCAAATCGAGTATGAGATCCCAAGCGTAGGTCGGCGGGGTCTGCCGAAAAGGGGGTGAGGCGAAAGATCACGAAACTCAAGCAGTATTTGTATACGTTACAGCGGGGTGCATTTGGGGCGCAGAAATACCAGCAGGATGGGCCACAACTGACCCATCCTGTCCTGTCAGAGCCCAGCGTTTATGAGGGCTTCGAGGGTTCTTGAGGGGCTGAATCTGTTTCCAAGACCGGCACATCCGGCCGCTCCGTTAAGCTAGGCCGGAAAGGAAAGTCGTCAGCTATAGCGTTTCTTTCGTGATCGTCTCCAGTCCCCCCATATAGGACCGTAACACTACGGGGATCTCAACCGAGCCGTCGGGCTGCTGGAAATTTTCCAAGATGGCGACCAATGTCCGTCCTACGGCCAGTCCGGAGCCATTCAGCGTGTGGACGAAGTCGCTCTTGGCGTCTTTCTTTCCGCCGGCTGGCCGATACTTGATGTTCGCTCGTCTGGCCTGAAACGATTCGAAATTGCTGCAGGACGAGATCTCCCGATACTGTTGCTGAGACGGCAGCCACACCTCGATGTCATAGGTTTTGGCAGCAGAAAACCCCATATCCCCCGTACACAGTGTGATAACACGGTATGGGAGTTTCAACCCCTGTAGGATCGACTCCGCGTGACCCGTCAATTGCTCGAGTTCTTCATAGGAACGATCTGATGTCGTGAATGAGACCAGCTCCACTTTGTTGAATTGGTGAAGCCGAATCAGACCTCTCGTATCTTTTCCATACGATCCCGCCTCTCGCCGAAAGCATGGTGTAGAGGCGGAATAACGGACGGGCAGGCTGTCACCGTTCAGGATCTCCTCTCGATGCAGATTGGTCAGTGGCACTTCCGCGGTTGGGATCATAAAGTAGTCTTCGTCCCGTAAGCGAAAGAGATCCTCTTCAAACTTGGGAAGCTGGCCGGTCCCGGTCATGGCGAGACGATTGACCATGAGCGGCGGTATGACCTCTCGATATCCATGTTGGGTCGTGTGCAGATCAAGCATGTAGTTGATCAGGGCTCGCTCCAGCTTGGCGCCTGTCCCGGTCATGACGGAAAACCTGGCTCCGGCGATCTTCGCGGCGCGATCGAAATCCAAGATTCCGAGCCTCTCTCCGACTTCCCAATGGGGTTTGGGGGGGCTCGTAAAAGACGGGATGGGGCCCCATCGACGGACCTCGACATTCTCTGAAGCATCAGCCCCAACCGGGACCGAGGTATGTGGGAGGTTGGGGATTCGAAGCGCCACATTGGTCAGCGCTTCCTCGACCTTTCGCAGATTCCCATCGAGATCCTTGATGCGATCTCCTAACTGTTTCATAGACGCCATGGCCGTTTCAGCCGGTTCTTTGGCGCGGCGAAGACGAGCGACTTCTTCGGAACCCTTGTTGAGTTCGTACCGGAGCTGTTCGACCTGTGTCGTCACGGCCCGGCGTTCTTCGCTCAACTTTTGGAGATCAACCCACGGAACGTCGTTCCCGCGTCGCCCGCGAGAAATACGGAGTTTGGCAATGGTTTCGCGTGAATATTTTCAGTTCAAACCCGGTGCTTCTCACCAAACAGTGTGGGATATAA
>CAZNBG010000339.1:0-3919 GCA_964570915.1 uncultured Nitrospira sp.
GAGGCGGGTCGGAGCCGGATCACGACGTATTGCCATTGAATCGGACACGGGCTTGAGGAGTTAGTGGGTTATCAGTCGCTCGTCGACGCGGAAGCTGTCGGCATTGGATTGGTACAGGTAGCCGACCTCGCTCGTTTTCAGGGGCTGTGTGCCCGTGATGTCGTCGAAGAGATTCGACGCCTTGTGACGGAAGCGGGGCTACGCGACCGCATGCCCCGGTGGGCTCCCGCGAAGATATGGAAGGCCATGCTTCATGATAAAAAAGTATCGGAGGGTCGAGTTGTGGGAGTGTGGCCGTTGCGCATTGGAGAGGTCCGGATAGTGCCGTTAGAGAAACGCAGATTTGATCGATGGTATGCAGCATTGCCAACGACATGACTCACGCCTAGGTCGTGGCCTACGCGTCCTCATTTAAGGGCCAGACCCAGAGCGTGATTCTTCACCATAGGTACCCGATCGGTTTCCATATGTAATCCCGGTCGGCTGGAGTGCGATGAAGGTGTTACGGATTGCGATGGCACAAATGAACCCTGCTGTCGGAGATCTGAATGGCAATGTTCGTCGGATTATGCATTGGCTCGGCGAGGCGAAAAAGGCCAAGGCCGACTTGGTGGCATTTCCTGAACTGGCGATTACCGGGTATCCTCCCGAAGACCTTCTGCTCAGGCCACAGTTTGTTGAAGATAATCTACGCGCGCTCAACGAGATTATTCCCGCCTGTCGCGGTGTGGTTGCAGTGGTTGGCTATGTGAGACGAGGTGATCACCGTGATTCTCGGTCAGCGCGGCAATCGATTGTCTCGGCCCACCAGCACGAGCTGTCCAATGCGGCAGCGCTGATCGCGGATCGCAAATTGGTTGGCAGCTACAGCAAGTGGTATTTGCCGAACTATGGAGTGTTCGATGAAAGCCGGTATTTTCACCCTGGGCGAAGGCTCCCGTTGCTCCTGGTCAATGGAACGGCGATCGGCGTGAACATCTGCGAAGACATTTGGCTTCCGGAAGGGCCCACCCGTGCGCAGGCAGCGGCCGGAGCGGAGGTGATCGTCAACATCAATGCCTCTCCATTTCATGTCGGCAAAAGCCGTTCGAGGGAGCAGATGCTGGCGACCCGAGCGCGAGAAAACGGAGTCATCGTCACATATACGAATACGGTCGGGGCTCAAGACGAGCTGGTCTTCGACGGCAACAGTGTGATTCTCGATCAATCTGGCGACGTGATCGCACGCGGTGGCGCATTCCGGGAGGAGTTGCTGATAGCCGATTTGAAGGTGGATGCCATGCTGCGCAAACGCATGACGTATGGGCAGAAACGAGCATTGACGGGAAAGGCGGCGTCAATCGTCGATCGTCTTACAGTGAACATGCCGGTGACAAAGAAGAAACGAACTTGAGTCGTACCGGGATTGGCGGAGCCTTTGGGTGAAATCGAAGAAGTCTACCAAGCTTTGGTACTGGCCGTGAAAGACTATGTCAACAAGAATGGGTTCAAGCGGGTCGTCATTGGGCTGAGTGGCGGGGTCGATTCAGCATTGACCGCGGCGGTGGCCGTGGATGCGCTTGGGGCCAAAAACGTCCTCGGGGTGTTTATGCCGTCTCCCTATACCTCGCATGAGAGCGAGGAGGATGCGGTGGGTCTTGCGCAGTGCCTCGGCATCGACTTGAACGTCATTCCGATTACTCCGACATTTGAAGCCTATCGGCAGTCGTTGGCACCGTCATTTGGCGACCGCGCAGCAGATGCGACAGAGGAAAACCTCCAGGCGCGCATTCGCGGCAATATCCTCATGGCGATGTCCAATAAGTTCGGGCATTTGGTGTTGACGACTGGGAACAAAAGCGAGCTGAGCGTGGGATATGCGACGCTTTACGGTGATATGGCCGGTGGGTTTGCCGTCATCAAGGATGTGCCGAAGACGATGGTCTATGACCTGGCGAAGTTCCGAAATGATCGCGATCTGTCCCCTGTGATTCCTAAACGCACTTTGGACCGGCCGCCGACTGCCGAACTCAAACCCAATCAAAAGGACGAAGATACGCTGCCCCCGTATCGGGTTCTCGATCCCATCCTTCAGGCATATGTGGAGGATGACCGGTCGCTCGATGACATCGTCGAAGCAGGGTTTGATCGCGCCACGGTGGCTCGCGTGGTGAAGATGGTTGATAGCAGCGAGTTCAAGCGCCGTCAGGCACCCATCGGTGTCAAAATCACCCCTCGCGCCTTCGGCAAGGATCGACGGATGCCGATCACCAACCGGTACCGTCGTATAGAGTAGTGCCATACTGGTTGATTCCCCATACGCACCGGTCTTATATGGACATTGGCTTCCGATCCAGATAGGAGGTGGGGGACGTGGGTTGCTTCGCCTTTTAACTCTTCATCCTGCCTGGGCAATGCCTCGAGCGCCTACCACCGAGAGGTCGAGCGATGCTGAGGACGTTGCACTATTTCCACGTTGAGTGAGAGGAAAGGATGGGCTATGATGGCCCCCCACGTCAGACAGACAGTGGGAGTGGTTATGACTTTCGCGTGGCGACAGGCATACCTTACCGGTTAACTGCATAGAACTCCTCAATGGGCCGATCTCAGAACCTTCGCGGGTTCTTGAGCCAGCTGGGCAGGGAGGGCATCTACATGAAATTGGTTGAGGCGATTGTCAAACCGTTCAAGCTAGAAGAAATCAAGGATGCCCTGTTAGAAATCGGTGTCCAAGGAATGACCGTGTCCGAAGTCAAAGGCTTCGGACGTCAGAAGGGCCATAAGGAAATGTATCGGGGGCAAGAATATACAATCGAATTTGTGCCCAAGGTCAAGATCGAAGTCGCCGTGACGGATGCACAGGTGCCACGGGTGACCGAGGCCATCATTCGCGCCGCTAAAACCGGCAGTATCGGTGATGGAAAGATTTTCGTTCGAGAATTGAGTGCGGTGGTGCGCATTCGGACCGGAGAAACCGGAGACACCGCATTGTGAAGGAAGGGATTCGAGCGGTGGAATATCATCGCAAAGGATCTTGTAAAGGAGGAAAGCAATGAACGTGCGCGAGGTGTTGGAGTTCGCCAAGAAGCACAGGGTCCAGATGGTGGACTTGAAATTCGTCGATCTGCCGGGCGTGTGGCAACATATGACGATCCCTGTGAGCGAACTGACGGAGACGTTGTTCAAGGACGGGTCCGGCCTAGATGGATCATCGATTCGCGGCTGGAAGGCCATCAATAACAGCGATTTGTTGATGGTGCCCGACCCGGCGACGGCCTGCTTGGATCCCTTTACAGCGGTGCCGACACTGAGTATGACCGGTAACGTCGTGGACCCGATTTCCCGCGAACATTACGACCGCGATCCCAGATTCATCGCCCAGAAGGCGGAGCGGTATCTCCAGAGCACCAAGATCGGGGACAGTTCATTCTGGGGGCCGGAAGCCGAATTTTTCATCTTCGACCATGCCCGCTACGATCAGAACAGCCACAGCGGTTTCTATTATCTGGATTCGGAGGAAGGCGCATGGAACATGGGGCAAGAGGGAATCAACCTGGGCGGCAAGATCCGCCACAAGCAAGGGTATTTCCCCGTGGCTCCCGCAGATACCCAACAAGATATCCGTAGCGAAATGGTGCTTGAAATGGAAAAGGTCGGCATCGTGGTGGAAAAGCATCATCACGAGACGGCCTCGGCCGGACAGGCCGAAATCGATATTCGCTTTGATACCCTCTTACGGACTGCGGACAACATGATGATGTACAAGTACATCGTCAAGAACGTGGCCCGTCGACACGGGAAGACCGCGACATTCATGCCGAAACCGCTGTTCAATGATGCGGGATCCGGCATGCATACGCACCAGAGCATTTGGAATGATGGAAAACCACTCTTTGCCGGGAAGGACTATGCCGGTATTTCGCAGCTCTGTTTGTACTAT
>CAZNBG010000340.1:0-3914 GCA_964570915.1 uncultured Nitrospira sp.
CGACGAGGCGCACGACATCGTGTAACCTTCTCCGTCGAATGTCTCTTTGAAGGTGTTCGTGGAGAGGACCCGCTCCGCCGATCACGAGCACCAATTGCTGCCGGGCGCTCTTCAACATTTCTAGAGCACTGAGCAAATTCTCGAGTCCCATTCTCGGCACGAGGTTTCGCACCGTGAAGAGAACGGTACGGTCGTTCGGCAGGTTGAGCGCTGCTCTTGCGGACCTGCGGTCGCCTGAAGGGCTAAAGGCCTGTGGATCAACCGCCCCCGGGATCAGTCCTATGCGATCCACAGCGATCCCATGCGCTCCAATCACCCGCTGGCGCATAAACTGACTGAGGACAACCACACGGTGGCATCGAGTCATGACCGCGGATTCCACCGAGCGCCTGGCTCGAAGATTGACGTGCCGACGTATGCTTGTGAGGGTCGAGTGTACCGGGGCCTGTCGTGTCTCATATTCCTCGTGAGCGAGAGAATGGCACATGTAGATCCATCTGGATGCCGCATGGCGGCGGGACAGAATCGGTCCGAGGCCAGCCATAGATTGATGCACGATGACGGCATCCAATGGTTCGGTCGCACGAAGGCAATCGAAATACTCGACCGATCGACGCACCGAAGACCAGAGAAACGTCACTTCATGCCTCCGGCTGACGGGATAACGCCATTCCCGGATTCCATCCACTTCAATGACGCCCTCTGGCTCCTGCTCCGGAGCCCGCGCCAGCAACTCCACGCGATGTCCGAGTGCGGCCAACCCGAGCGCTTGATTGCGAAGCACTCGCTCTGCTCCGCCGATGACCCGTTCTGCCGAGACCTCAGCCAATAGAAGTATGTTCATGCGTTCGCCACCATCGCCGTTCTGTCGTAGGAGCCGGCACCCAAGCCTCGATGCCAGAGCTCCAGCACGATCAGCGCGTAGAGTTGATCGGACAAGTTACGACGCCCGGTCTCATGTTCCTCGAGCAGCCATCGTACGTAGTCCGGTTTCACGTAGCCACGTTGCCTGATGACATCGTCCGATAACAGGTCGTGCGCCATTTCATGGAGATCCTCGCGAAGCCATCGGGCCATCGGCACCATGAAACCCAGCTTAGGTGCACGAAGAATCCGATCCGGCAGGATGCCGCGCAACATTTGGCGCATGAAACCTTTCAATTGCCAGCCGGTAAAACGCATCTGGGGAGAGATTCGCAGGGCTGCGGCCAACAGGTGATGGTCACAGAATGGAACCCGTAGCTCGAGCGAATGGACCATGCTCATTCGGTCTGCCATGCGCAGGAGATCGTCGGGCAGATAACTCTGGAGATCCACGCCCATGGCACAGTTCGTGGGATCGGTTGACGGCCACCGGTCGAACAGCACGTCAGCGGGCTCTTGCGGCTGCTCGCCGACAAACATTGGCTTCAATTGATCGCCCCAGAGAGCGCCGTCCCATTCGGCAGGGATAAACGTCGTCCAGCGGCGGTACTGCTCTTGAAGTGGGAGATGACCATCGCGGAGAAATCGTTTCAGCCTGGCCGCTTGGTCACGGCTGGTTCCCTGTTCACCGATGTAGACACTCCATTTGGCGAGCCGTTCACGCAGCTTCTGTGGGAGCCGTTGATACTGTGCGGCAGTGCGTATACCCAAATAGCGAGGATACCCACCGAAGAGTTCGTCACCGCCGATGCCTGAGAGCGCAACCGTCACGGTTTGACGAGCGACTTCAGACACCAAATAAGTTGGAATGGCGGACGAGTCGGCAAAGGGTTCGCCCATGCCCTCGACCACCTTTCCGATGAGGGTGACTATATCCGGTCGCAGAATGGTTTCTGAGTGGGTCGTTCGGAAGTGAGCGGCCAGAAATCGAGCCGCCGCCAGCTCACTAAATGATTGATCGGCGGGATGATCATAGCCAATCGAGAAGGTCTTGATGGGTTCTGCCTGGCCTTGAGCCATGACCGCCAATAAAGACGCTGAATCGAGGCCGCCGGACAGGAATAGCCCTAACGGCACATCGCTCACAAGGTGGGCCTTCACCGTCTCCTCAAACGTACGTAACACCTCTTTGGTTGCGGCCTCTGCGCTCGTCCACTGACTGTGAGTGCCCAGCTGTTCTTCTGTGTGATAGTAGCGCAGCAGCTCTATACGTCCCTCCGATATCTTCATTGCCTGGCCGGGACCGAGATGATACACGTTGTCGACAATCGTGTCTGGTCCCGGGACGTATAAGTGCATCACGTATTCCGCAATACGTTCGGGACGAAATCGCCAATCCGGCAAGGCCTCGAGCAATGAGGGAATTTCCGAGGAAAATACAACGCAAGCATCTCCTCCGGCTTCGGGCCGGCGGATCGCATAATACAGTGGTTTGATGCCAAGGCGATCGCGAATCAGCCATGCGGTACGACGTTCCTGATCCCACAAGGCAATGGCAAACATACCTCGTAATCGGCGAAAGGCCTCGAACCCTTCGTCCTCATACAGATGGACCAGGATTTCCGTATCGCAGTGAGTCGTCAGTTGATGTCCTCTGCTCAACAGCTCTTTTCGCAATTCTCTGTAGTTGTAGATCTCACCGTTCATGATGGCCCACACCGTACCCCGTTCATTTCTCACCGGTTGTCTACCACCGTCCGGGTCGATCACTCGAAGTCTTCGCGCGCCGAATGCGACTCCAGGTTGCCGATAGACTCCGTCTTCATCCGGTCCGCGATGGACCAGCTTCCGAAGCATCGCAGGAAGCGCCGCGCCCTCATCTTGTCCTATGACTCCGCAAATGCCGCACATGGCGCTATTTCCCCTTGTCGAGCACGGCGCGATCACGGCGTTCTAATTCTTGCCGCTCGCGTTCGTGTTGTGGCGATACCGATTGCGGAGGAACGTCCACCGGCTCATATCGCGTATGCTTCGCAGTTCCGACCGACTCGAGCAATGCACGCACGCCAAGCGCCGCCATTGCGCCGAGCACACACAGAAGCAGGATCGCACCCCATCCGCGCAACGTACGTTTCCAAGACCGCTTGTGTGCCAAATAGGCACTCATGGTTCATTTCCTGGCCGTTGGGCGACAATTTCAAACGAGGGGGCACACACGAGGCGACCGCTCGTTGCGTAGTACACCGTTTGAGAAAGCGGCCACAGTAATGCTCGGCTGACTGTCCATTTTAATCGGCTCACCCAGGGGTGCACGGGGGAAAGGGGACCTCGACTTGGCCTGGAATTGCGCACGCTGACGATGGTAAGCCCGGCGCGTTCCACCAAGGTCGTCAGTGCCCTAGCGGTGTAAAGATACCAATGGAAGGCTTGATCATATTGGGAACCGATCCAGCGAGCTGGGTTCCGCATTGAGAGATGGAACACTCCGTTCGTGGCTCGCACCAGCATCAATCCCTTCGGTGCGAGGAGGGTGCTCGCTTGCTGGAGCATGACTGATGGATCGGCGACGGTTTCCAGCACGTTGATCAACGTCACGACATCGAATTGCGGCACCTGTTCGCCACCCGCAAGTGTATGGGGCGATAGCATGGATAGGCCCTTGTGCGCGGCGCGAAGCGCGGCCTGTTTCGAGAGCTCGATTCCTGAACAGTTCCATCCACCCTGTCGACAGAGCAACAGGAACCCTCCATCTCCACACCCGATATCAAGCAAGGTGCCTGGTCGCGATCGATACAAGGACAGGTGTTTCAACACACTCTGAAACACCGGCTGACGATCGTCCGAGGCTTCGACTGCTCCATAATCTCCGTCATAGGCTTCACGAAAATAGTCTTCGACTGATTCGCGCGTGGGGCGAGGATAGAGAAACACGAGCTCACAAGTGGGACACTGCACGTACCGCCTTGTCGGAGTGTGAAACACCTCGGCCGGTGGCGCCATCGTTCCGCAAGGACATTCGATGAGAGCTTCTTGGAGAGTGCTGGCCGCCA
>CAZNBG010000341.1:0-3913 GCA_964570915.1 uncultured Nitrospira sp.
CGGGAAGGCTGACGGAGTCGGAATCCCGGTACTCTGTCTCACTCGTCATGGTAATGCCGGGATCTGCGTTATTGCAACGGGCGAAGGCGCCATCAAGTTCTTGAGGAAACCTTGTGACGATGCAGTCTTGCTAAAGATCGTTCATGCCGCAATCGAGGAGGTGGGGAAATGACTGAGCACGCCCACGGTGTGATGTCTCGTACGAAGGCCATAGAGCAGTTGGCTAACTTTCGGCCAAGTGGTTCCAACCGATATGAAGATCGTGAGCGCGGTGCGCGAGCACAAGTGCTCAAGGCGTGAAGGGAGGCCCATATGAAGGCACTTGTACTTAATGCGCTTGGTCGCGGGTTCGATTTCGAGGACGTGGACATCGCGGTGCCGATTGGGGCGACCGACGTTATCGATTCCACGAAGACAGAACCTGTCGAGGCCGTCCGCGATCTTCTGCCGGGAGGAGTTGATCACGTCTTCGACTTCGTGGGGCTGAAGATGGTGGCCGAGCAGGGGCTCGCCATGCTTGGCGTCGGCGGTGGACTTTACCTGGTCGGAGTGGCAAGACCCGATGTCGAGGTCAGTCCGAACATCGTGAGCGCGATCGGAGGGCAGAAGCGCATCCAAGGCGTGAATTTCGGCTCAACCAATGCCAAGCGTGACATCCCGGTGTATGCCGAGCTGTACCTGCAGGGCCCGATGAACCTGGACGACCCCGTTTCAAGAAGGATTTCGCTGCGTGAGGTGAGCGAAGGTTACACGGCGCTAAAGGACGGCTCGCTTACGCGTGTCGTCGTTACTTCGTTCTAACTGCAGACTCTCAACATAAGGAGCAAGGCCATGCCCGCAATCATGCAGAAAGGCACGATTAAGACGCTCACAACGCACTACATTGATGGAGCGTTCATTGAATCCCATGGCCGACAGGTCATGGACATCATCAAACCGACCAACGGGCAAGTGATCGCACGGGTCACGCTGGGAGATGAGGAAGATACGCGGCGTGCCATCGCAGCGGCCAAGCACGCATTGGCCAGTTTCGGCCGGACAAGCAAGGAAGAACGCTTGCGTTACTTGCGCCAGCTACATAAAGCTGTGTCCGACCACGTCGACGATCTAACCGCTGTCATGATTGAAGAGTACGGTGGAGTCGCCCAGTTCTCCCGGCTTATTGTGGAGTCGGGGGTCAACGCCTTCGCCGCGGCTGAGAAGGGGCTTCAAGAGCTGCCGTTGACACAAAGCTGGGGCAAGACGACGGTGACCTTGGAGCCGGTCGGTGTTGCCGGCCTGATTACGGCGTGGAATGCGAATGCGCTATTCATTTGCCTGAAGCTGGCATCGGCGGTCGCGGCTGGTTGTACGGTCGTCATCAAGCCGAGTGAGATGAGCTCGCTGCAGACCCGGGTGATGGTTGAGGCTCTGAATGCTGCCGAGCTACCCAAGGGTGTTTTCAACGTGGTGACGGGCCTCGGTACTGTCGTCGGCGCTGAGATGGTGCGCAATCCCGACGTCGCGAAGATATCGTTTACAGGTTCAGTTGCCGTCGGACAACAGATCATGCACGATGGCGCCGCGACGATGAAGCGTGTCACGCTCGAGCTGGGCGGCAAATCGCCCACGATCCTGCTCGATGACGCTGCGCTCGACAAGGCCATCCCGTCGGCTCTCACTTTGGCCTTTATGAATAGTGGCCAAGCTTGCGCCGCCGGAACGCGGCTTCTTGTGCCTAAGAGCCGACTAGACGAGGTGAAGCGTACGATACGGGATGCGATGTGCGCTTTCACGGTCGGCGATCCGGCCGACCCTAACGTCATGGTTGGGCCAATGGTGTCGCAAAGACAATATGACCACGTGGAATCCTACATTCGGAAAGGTATTGAAGAAGGCGCAGAGGTACTCGTCGGTGGCGAAGGTCATCCGAATGGCTTCGACGCGGGTTACTATGTGAAGCCCACAGTGTTTGTCAATGTGAAGAACGACATGACAATCGCCCAGGAAGAGATTTTCGGCCCCGTGCTCAGTGTGATCGCCTACGACTCTGAGGAGGAAGCGATCCGCATTGCCAACGACTCCAAATACGGTCTTCACTCGGCCGTCATTGGAACTGACCTCCAGCGCGCCCGCCGCGTAGCTTCTCAGCTACGGGCTGGCCGAGTCGTGATCAACAACATGACGGACGATCCTGATGCGCCTTGGGGCGGATTTAAGTTCTCCGGCGTCGGCCGCGAATATGGCCGGTACGGAATTGAAGCGTTTCTAGAGCCAAAGGCCATCCTTGAATGACCGTTCTTACCGAGAAAACTGAACGAGTGAGTCCATACATGTTTACAGCCAGCGAGAATTGGTCACGGAGAGGCACTGAGCGAAGTCGCCTGAGCACACGAATTCGCTACGTGCTTGCGTCCACCGCGTGTCTGATGGCTTTTTTCGCGTCACCGCGAGCAAGTTATGGACAGGTTCCGACCTACGAAGTTACGCCCGCCGAAAGCAGCATCAAATTTGGCGTCGATTCCTCCGTTTCGATCAAAGGCTCCTTTGAGAAATGGAACGCAAGCATTCAGTTTTCGTCGAGGGATGTGCGGAGTGCTGTTTTAGACATCGAGATTGAAGCCGGCAGCGTCAACACCGGAAGCCATATGAAGGACAACAAGTTGAAAGGCAAGGATTTCTTTAACGTAAAGGAATCGCCTCTGATCACTTTCAAATCCACCAAAGTCGTTCAGACAGGCCCAAACACATTTGATGTGGAGGGTAACTTCACCATTCGGGGCATTACCAAGACGGAGAAACTTACTCTCACAGGCGAAGGCAAGGGAACGCCCTCCGGCAGTCTCGACGGCACCATGGCTTTTGATCGCAAAGACTACGGCATGACGAGTGGCATCCCTTTTATCAAGATCGCCAACCGCGTAGAGGTAAATGTCAGCTTGAAATGGAAGCGGATCAGCGGACCTCCGCCAGTTTTCCAACAATAAGTGGAGATTCCACATCGGAGACAAAGTTGCGCTGAGACATTCCGATTGGCTATGGTCGACGACGTCGTCCGAGAAACGAGGGAAAAGGAGAACTGTTATGAGCACAAGCGTAACCATTCAAGCCACGAAGGTAACCTTTCCCAACCAATTTACGAGCATGGCTGGAAGTTTGTTTGCTCCTCCCAATATGGATAAAACGAAAAAATACCCGGCATTGGCTGTTGCCCATCCATTTGGTGGAGTCAAGGAGCAGACCTCTGGAACTTACGCGAGAAAAATGGCCGAGAAAGGGTATGTAACACTGGCTTTTGACGCCAGTCACCAGGGCGAAAGTGGCGGATACCCGCGGGACACTGAGAACCCGGCCGAGCGTATGGAGGACATCCGCTGCGCTATCGACTACCTAATGGCCCTCCCAATCGTGGATGAGGACCGCGTCGGACTTCTCGGCGTTTGCGCTGGAGGGTCGTATGTCATGGGGGTCGCACCTACCGAGATGCGCGCTAAGGCCATCGCTTCAGTTAGTCTTTGGGATCTTCGCGTGACCGCGCGAGAGGGGTGGCCGGCGCCACGGTACGATAGAACCCGCGTCCTGGTGGAAATCGGAAAGCAACGCACTGCGGAGGCGCGTGGTCTTACGGTCAGACGGGACGACGGCATCCCGAAAAAGGTTCCGGAAGGCGCACCCGAGATCATAAAGGAATCCTATGACTATTACAGGACACCGAGAGCGCAGCACCAAACTTCTCGCAGCGTGTTCGTATTTGCTGATTTCGCACGTCTCATGGATTTCAATTACTACGCTCGAATCGAAGACATCGCGCCGCGTCCGATCTTGTTCATAATCGGGACGGAAGCTGCCACGATTTTCATGAGCAAGGCTGGATATGAAACGGCAGCGCAACCAAAGGAGGGGTTTGAAATTGGTGGGGCAAAGCATCATCGGC
>CAZNBG010000342.1:0-3910 GCA_964570915.1 uncultured Nitrospira sp.
AAGTCAGAAACCCATAGTCGGTCTCAAATCTTCCCATGCCCTTGTGCACGAAATGCACTTCATCTCCGTCGGCGTTGCGCACGAAATACGGCATCGTTTCACGCCGACGGGAAAAGTAGAGGTTGACATCCGGACTGCACAGCACCAGCGAGGATTGCGTAGGAGCCGTTAGCGCAGCTTCACGCAGCTGCGCGCAGTCAAAGGCCCGCGGCTTCAATAGGCCTTCGATCGCGGTCCACGCAGTCGGCGGATGCCGCCGGTAGAGATGGGAAACCGACCCGGAAAACCCATTTCGCCCGTGCTCCTCTTCGTACAGCCCTTCGGGAATTCCGACATGGGCTTGGTTGGGAACTTTTCCTCTCCGCTTGAGATACATGGCCGACTCCAAGGGCAACTGGGTCGCCCGGTTACGGCGTTTTTTTCGTGCGCTTCCTTTGCTCGTTTCTGGGCATGGATGGTGAGTCATAATCGACGATCGTCCGTTCCACCCCGGAGGTTTGATCTCGCTCAATATCCTTGTAGAGCGATTCCACCGTGCTCCGGACAAATGTCCTCGATGTTCCCTCCCCGTGCTGCCGTTGAGTTAGCTCGATGAAGAGTCCGCTGTTCAGGAACAGGGGGTAGGTAAAGCGCTGCTTGAGTGGTCCGAATCCATCCCTTCCCTCTTTGACCGGCCCGCTAAACTTCACGCCATGGGATTCCCACTCTCGACACACCGTCTCGATATCGTCGACCTCGAGCGCGACGTGCTGGACTCCCTGCCCGTACTTTTCTATGAATTCGTTGATCTGGGACTTTCCCTTTTTATCTCGTCCCTGCATCAGAGCGATCTTGGCGGTTCCCCGCTGCACGACAACGGTGTCCATCGATGACGTGTCGCTTCCGACATCCCGTGCAGACCAGATCACCTCGAATCCAAGAATCTTCGCAAAGAGAAATTCCGCGGTTGCCAGATCATCAACGCAGAGAGTGACGTGATCAACACCAGTGTTCTGTTTCATGGCACCCTCCACATTGCCCTACATGATCCCAAGAGACTCCTAAATCATATCTTTTTTATATTGCATAATGCAATCATACTATCTTTTTCTACCAATAACAAGCTATTGTCTATAGCCATCTATAGCGTAGCTACTGAAAACGACTACAATAATATTTACACACAATATCTCTGATTGTTGCTATTATAATATACAATCTATATTATGATAAATGACTCGCCAGGCTCAGAACATCGGAGGTGCCTATGACGTTCCATCAAGACATGAGGCAACTCGTACTCGAACATGGAGCTATCAACAATTCCTACCTCGATCGCTTTTGTTCCGGTGACCTCACCGACAAGGAACTCAGGGAATTCGCGGTAGAGTTCTACAACTTCGCCAGATTTTTCCCACAGGTTCTCGTGGCTCAGCTCGTGAATACCGAGGACGAGCAGATCGCCGATGAGCTGACTAAAGTGCTGTACTCGGAATTGGGTGACGGAGAGACTCGGCGTCGTCACGAGCTCCTGTATCGAGACTTTTTGCGGTCTCTCGGGATCGATATTCACGACGCCATGACCCGCCCGATGCTGCCTTCGACCCGCGCCTATATCGAAGGGATGGAAACACTGTATGGGGACGGGAATCATGCGAGAGCCTTGGGCGCCTCGTTCGGCCTTGAAAACATGGCCATCACGATGTGGGATCATCTGATCCCTGGCCTCATGCATCTAAAAACTATTCGCCACCCGCACATGGACCTGACCTATTTCACCTTTCACCGTGAACTGGAACAAGGTCATGAGGAAGCCATGAAGCAGGCGGTTCAGGTCATGAATGGCGGGCCGGACCTTGGGACGCTCGCGGTTCGACAGGAGCAAGACTTTCGAGACGGGGTGAAGGCGGTGTTGAACTATCTGGAAGGATTTTGGAATGGTCTGGAAAGGCGGCGATCCGCCGACATCCGGCAGTCGGTGCAGAATGACGTGCGAACAACCGTCACATAGCCGTACCCGCGGCGGACGTTTGATCGGCGGATTCGAACTGAATCTTCGAGAGGATCATATGGAACTGCCTTGGATCAGTCGCTACGACGCAGGTGTTCCTGCCACCGTCGGCTATCCCGATTGGACTGTACCTGATCTTCTGCGGCACTCAGCCGTACGCGCTCCGGACTCTCCTGCACTGCTCTTTTACGGGTCTTGTATTTCCTATCGCGACCTCAATGACCTGACAACTCGTCTGGCACTCGCCCTGCGTCGGCTCGGTGTGGAACAAGGCGATCGCGTCGCCCTCATGCTTCCGAATATCCCGCAAGCCGTCATCGCGTACTACGGCATCTTGAAGGCCGGGGCGGTCGCCGTTCCTACGAATCCCCTCTATGTTGAACGCGAAATTTGGACGCAATTGACTGACTCCGGCAGCGACACCATCATAGCTCTTGACCTACTGTATCCGCGTATCCGGACCGTCCAGACCGCCGCCGCATTTCCAAAGCGGGTCATCCTTACGAGCATCCGGAATTTCCTCCCGCCGTTGAAGAAGTTTCTGTACCCCCTCAAAGCGCGGCTGAACAAGCGATGGATTTCCACTCCGACCGGTCCATCGATATACGATCTTCTCGCACTGATCGGCACGGCTCCGGATGGTGATGGGGACCATTCTTCTGAACTGCCGCACATTCGCCCGGACGACCTTGCACAACTCCAATACACAGGCGGGACGACCGGCGTACCCAAAGGCGTGATGCTGACACACCGGAACGTGGTCGTGAGCGCACTGCAAGGACGTGCTTGGGCTCCGCGTTTTCGCGACGGTGAAGAACTCTTTCTGGGAGCAATCCCCTTCTTCCACAGCTATGGCCAGAGCACATGTCAAAATTTGGCTATCGCGACTGGATGTCCGATCCTGCTCCTTCCACGCTTTCACCCCGACGAGGTGGTGAAAGCGATCCACAAACATCATGTCACCATCCTCTCGGGAGTCCCGATGATGTTCGCGAAGATCACCGACGCCCCCCACACTCCACGCTACGATCTGCGCTCGCTGCGGGTTTGCCTGAGCGGTGCGAGCCCACTGCCTGCAGACATACAGGAGCGGTTCGAGCAGACAACCGGCGTAAGGATTGCGGAAGGCTATGGGCTGACCGAGGCAGGACCGACCACCCACTGCAACCCCTTGCACGGAAAGCACCCACCAGGCTCGATGGGGCTTCCTTTCCCGGATACAGCGGCGCGTGTAGTCGACGCGGGCACAGGGCTTCACGACGTTCCCAACGGTGAAACCGGTGAGTTGATCGTACGCGGGCCTCAGGTGATGGGGGGATACTGGAACAAGAAAGAGGACACGCAGGCAGTCTTGCGAGACGGCTGGCTCTTCACCGGAGACATTGTACGCCGGAACGATGACGGGTTCTTCTTTTTCGTCGACCGGAAGAAGGACATCATCAAGTCCCGAGGGGAAACGGTCTATCCCCGAGAGGTCGAAGAGGTGCTGCTCCAGCACCAGGGCATTGCTGATGCGGCCGTCGTGGGGGTTGCGGATCGTCTCTACGGAGAAATCGTCAAGGCGTATGTCGTGAGGAAACCGGAATCATTCGTAACGGAACAGGAACTCATCCGGCACTGCTCCAGCTGGCTCGCACCGTACAAGATTCCGTCGTCGATTGAATTCCGTGAAGAATTGCCGCGGACCGTCATCGGTAAGGTCCTGCGCCGGACGATGCGCGAAGAGACCGTCCGCACGAGTGCTGCCGGAGCGGTTCAACAGCAAACGGTGTGAGGGCCACCCATGAAAGACCTTGTCATCGTAGCCGGCACACGAACTCCTATCGGCAACTTTGGCGGCGCGTTGAAGGATATGCCGGTTCAGAAACTCGGAGAACTGGCGGTGCGCGAAGTCATCGCGCGCACCGGCCTCGATCCGAA
>CAZNBG010000343.1:0-3892 GCA_964570915.1 uncultured Nitrospira sp.
TTTCGGGACGGTCCCCAATTTGTCGACCCCCGGGGACCGAACACGGCGACAAAGGCGAGCGCGGGGCCTGCCAATGTGGCTCTTCGTAAGTCACCAGCAAAGATGGCTGTCAATGGGATAGCGCGCTCCGCATGTGCGTGGGTCCAGCGTTCCGGCTCCCTTACCCACCACCGAACGAAGAGGGCGACGAATGCCGGAAGGACACCGATCAAAAATAGCCCACGCCATCCGTACGTCTCCTTCATTGTGAGATTCATCGTCGCCGCCAAAAAAAACCCTACCGCCCAAGCCGACTGGAGAACCCCTGCCGCTTTGGCGCGCTTATCTTCCGGCCAGGTCTCAGCCACAATCGCGGCGCCTGCCGCCCATTCGCCGCCGATCCCGAGCGCCGTGAGGAAGCGGGATAATGCCAGATGCCACCAGGTGTCAGCCAATGCAGCGGCCCCGGTGAAGACGGCGTAGATCATGATCGTGGCGATCAAAACCTTTGTTCTGCCGAATCGATCGGCGATCACGCCGAACGTAATGCCGCCGATCGCCCAACCGATGAGGAAGATGGAAAAGATGATCCCGCCATACCACCCGATTTGCTCCGTCGTCGGAGGACCACCGCTCGTGGAATGCAACAGATCGTGGAGTGCCGGATGGAGGACAATCGCATAGATTGTCGCGTCCATCGCATCAAAGACCCATCCCAGCCAGGCGACGAATAAGACCAACCACTGATAGCTGGTCACTCCGGTTCGCCAAGACAGAGTATTCATCCCGTCGGTCTGCGCCTATGAGAATTGTTCAATCAACGCCATAGTTGGCTTGGCAGTGCGCGCAAGGCTAAGGGGGATCTCTGCGACTGTCAAGGTGAAGCTGATGAGGCTGTTGTCCGATGCTAGAGGGCTTTTGAATTATCCTCATGCTATAGTCCCCCGCATGGCGCAAACGAATTACTACCAGGTGCTGGGCGTTTCACGCGCGGCATCCGACGACGAGATCAAGAAGGCCTATCGAAAGCTGGTGTTTGAGCATCATCCCGACCGAAATCCTCACAAGCGGGATGCAGAAGAACGGATTCGAGAGATCAACGTCGCCTATGAGATCGTGGGCGATCCTGAAAAGCGCAAGAGTTACGATCGGTTGAGCTGGGGAGACGAGCCGCGCTCGGTGGCCGTTGATCCCGGTCTTCTTCTCGATGAAATTGAACAGAAGCTGTTCGATGAAGGCCGGAAAGAAGTGTTTGCAATCTTGATGAAGAATGTCGTGCGTATCCGCTTGGAATTGAAGGTGATTCGAGAGCGAACGATCCAAGCGCAGGGCTATGATTCATTCCTGGAGCCGATGGTCCTGGCCCGGGCGTCTGAAATCATGGACGACCTGGTCACGGAAGACATGAATGAGCGCAAGCAACGTCTTGTCGAGGTCGCGACGGAAATGATGGTATCCCAGGGAATAGTCAAGCGAGGGGATGAAAGAGCACTCCGGTCACTCAGCGCCAGTCTGGAAGAGCATTTCCGCAAAGGCCGTGTCCAAGGCGTTGCTTCGGCGCTGGAGCTGTTCTATGAAAGGCGGTAGGGCTACTCAGTCGCTACTAGATTCGCGAAAGAGGACCGGAGATGAATCGGCCCCCCCGCATGACGCCCATTATCTTGTCACGGTCTAGCAGCGTCTCGATCCGCCGAAGGGGATTTCCCTTCAGAATGACCAGATCGGCCTCCATTCCTTTGGTCAGGGTACCGACAGAGTCCCGAATTCCGATCAATTGAGCCGCCGTCGCCGTCGAGGCGACAATGGCTTCCATCGGTGTCATGCCGAATGCCACCATACGCTCGAGTTCTTGCGCATTGTCTCCATGGTAGTTGAACGGTGTTCCGGCATCAGTACCCATGGCGATGGAGATCCCGCTTTGGTGCGCATGTTTGAAGCTGACCCGATGGCGCTTGGTCATTGCCTTGGCTTTGGCCAACGCGCTCTCGGGAATACCGCAGCTCGGTCGGCAGGCCGCCGTGGTCGCGAGAGCTGAAAGGGTAGGAACCATATAGACCCCATACCGTTTCATGAGAATTCCCGACTCGTCATCCAGCAACGTGGCGTGTTCGATCGAGTGCACGCCTGCATAAATCGCGTTCTTCATTCCAGAAGCACCGTGGGCATGGGCGGCCACCTTCCTCCCCACTTGGCGCGCGGCATCGACTGCAGCCGCAAGTTCCTGCGCGGTCATTTGGGCCTCATCCGGCGAGGTGCCGGGTGTCAGGACTCCTCCCGAAGCAATGATTTTGATGACCCCCGCGCCGGCGGCAACCTGGTTGGCCACAGCCTGTCTGACCTGCTCGGTGCCCTCGACTTCCTGACCGATGAACCGCGCATGCCCACCGATCATGCAGATGGCAAGACCGGCGCCGATGATACGTGGCCCGGGCAGAAGCCCCGAATCGATAGCCCGCTTCAAGGTGAAGATTGAATGATCCCGAGCCCCAACGTCGCGCACTGTCGTGAATCCTGCATCGATCGTCGCCTTCGCATGCGTGGCCGACTTGAGCAGCGTATACGAAGGGAGTTCTGATTCCAACGTGCCGACGACATCCGCCTCGCCTCCCAAACAGAGATGGACATGACAGTCGATAAGTCCCGGAAGAATCGTGAGGCCACGGCCGTCGATGCGGACCGCTCCTTTCGGAATCGAGACGGTGCTGCTCGGACCGACCGCAGTGATGGTGGTGCCACGCACGAGCAGCGTTGTGCGGTCGTGAACGGCTCCTGTCCCATCGATGAGGTGTGCGTGATGAATCGCGATACTCACAGCTTACCGTCCTACGCTATAGGTATGCGCAGCTGCCTGCAGTGCAATGCCAGGAGTCGAAATCCACTTGTTTCGAATGCCGATCTCCTCCAGCGCATTGAGCAGAGTCAGGACGTTGGCTTCGGTAGACGATTCTCCCATCAATCCGATCCGCCAGACTTTCCCCTTGAGATGGCCTAAGCCTCCGCCGATCTCTATGCCGGAGATGTCAAGCAATTGAGACCGGACGCGTGCTTCATCGATGTGTGTGGGAACTGTGACACAGATCAGCGTCGGCAGTCGGCGACCAAGGGGAGGCAACGGCTCCAGACCGAGCGCAATCAGTCCCGCCATCAACGCACGACTGTTCAATTCATGCCGGGCAAACCGGGTCGGAAGCCCTTCTTCTTCGATCAGACGCAAGGCCTCCCGCAGGGCATACAGCATCGAAATCGGTGCGGTGTGATGGTAAGTCCGGTTCTGCTCCGCCCAGTAATCCGCGATCAGGGTCAGGTCAAAATACCAGCTCTGACAGGGAGCACGCCGATTTTTCATCACAGAAAGTGCGCGCTCGCTTAGGGTCAAGGGAGCCAGGCCAGGCGGGCAGCTGAGGCATTTTTGCGTGGCGCTGTAGCAAATGTCGATGCCCCATTGATCGACTTCTACAGGGATTCCGCCAAGCGATGTGACCGCATCGACCAAAAGCAAGGTTTCATACTTGCGACAGATCGCGCTGATCGGTTCGATAGGTTGCCAGGCACCGGTGGAGGTTTCAGCATGGACGAGTGCGACTGCCTTCACCGGCCCCGACCGTTGGAGAAGCGTCGCAATTGCGTCTGGTTCGATAATCTGTCCCCAAGGAGCTTCCACACGAATAGCCTTCCCTCCGCAACGCTCAACCATCGTTGCGAGCCGAGTGCCGAACACACCGTTGACTCCTACGATGACAGAATCACCCGGCTCCACCATGTTGACCACCGCGGCCTCCATACCGGCTGATCCGGTACCAGAGATCGCAATCGCAAAGCGATTGGCGGTCGCAAATACATGGCGCAAGAGCGCCTGAATGTCATTCATCACCCGCAAGAACGCCGGGTCCAGATGCCCGACGAGCGGAATCGT
>CAZNBG010000344.1:0-3877 GCA_964570915.1 uncultured Nitrospira sp.
CCCTGGATTGCGGGAAGACAGTCTCGGCCGTAGGAATTGAAAGCTGCTTCGCGAGGTAGTACATCTCTTTCTTGTTGTAAAGCGACCAGACGACCTGAATGGGGTTATGTGGAAACAGAAACGCTTCCTGAAGCCTTGAAGCATTTCGCGCCACGAACAATGCACCCTCGTCGTTGGTTGTAATCAACAACGGCTTGGCGCCGATGCGCGAGGCAATATCAAACAGGCGGCCGACAGATTCTTCTGCGGAGGTTTTGTCCAGATCGAATGCAAAAACCTTCCGGCAGTAGGTCGAGAACGATGCGACAGGCCAGCGCGTCGGATGGACGCCATACACTTGTACGCCGAGTCGGCCGAGGCTACGCATCACGCCGAGTGCGCCATGGTGATCCATCTGCAGAACCAGAACCGGCAAAGAAGTTTCGGTGAGTGTCATGCTCATACCTCCGCTGCGACTCCAACGAGACTGATTTCCCGGGCATTCAGCTTGCAGGCTGTATCGACGTCGTCGAAGTGGCCAAGAATGTAGTCGAGATCTCGAAGCTGGCCACTCCTCCTCAGGTAGTCGACACTTCGACTCATGAGAAAGGCGTTGCGAGGCGCACCACGCCAGCGCTCGACCAGCTGACTTGTCACTCGATCATTCGAGCAGAAACCGGACTCCATCAAACCATCCGCGATCCAGGCGCAACACATTTGGTCCTCTTCACGAAACTCGCCACGCGTTCCTGCTCCAATGAGAACGGCTACGTGGTAGTTTTGAGCAATGTAGTCAATGGTCGCGCTGTAATTCCGAAAGCAGGCAACATAAGCGGAATCCTTATCGCGAATGTCGTGCATCAAACGCGTGCCTGTAGAGGAAAGCAACACAAGCGGGCGCCAGACATCCGAACGGACCGCGAGCTGTGCCGGACTGTTCGTCATGTCGAACCCGAGCGGCATCGTGCCGTCCTGCTCTCCGGCCAATAGAGCGTTCGGCAATAGCGAGGCGGTCTCGTACGCCGATAGAAGGGTCGGCGCTACATGGCACTGACGGCCCATCGAAACAGCAGTGATCACCGTCGTCGTTGCGCGAATGACATCAACAGCGACTAGAGCCGCGCTGTGCGCGTACTCAGCCGGCGTATCTCCGTAACAACAGATCGAGACCTTCTTGTTTTTCACGACGTCACCTCCGTTCAGGCAATGAGAACGTCCTGTCGAGTGGGCCGGAGGTTGGCGTGTCCGAATGCATCCGAGTGCAGCCCCCGCCTGTAGATTTCGACACGAAGCAGCTCTTCCAACCGGACATTGCAGAGATGGACTTGCCTGCCAAAATGATTGAGCAGGGCAAACTGGCTTGGCTTGTTCGGAGCTTCAAACATTACCGTCTCGAAACCGAACACCGACGCGAATTGGTCTGCGTATGCGGTATTCAGGTTTCCGTCTTGATCAAAGAGTCCGACTCCCCTGGCGCTCTCTCTTGCTTCGATCACCAACTGGACCGCACCGGCATCGAGCCACTCTTGACCTTGGTTGATCCATGCGGCAAGGGTGCGGTCATTGAACCCTCCATCATGCTTCTTGCCAAGTTCCATCTGGACGTCGAGACCGCGGCTCCTTGCTGCAGCGACAATTTCACGCGGGTCGAGTTCGCTTTCCGTGAATCCTTGGCCGCATTCGATTCGATTGACGCCGAGGTCTGCACACAGATCCAGATAAGCCGGAAGTTCTCCTTGGGCTACGGCAATTTCAAAAGGTCCTCCACCGGTAACGGTCGGGACGCCATACATGCGGGCCAGATTGATTTTTCGCCTGGTCGCGCTCTCGTTCGCAACCATCCAGCACGCCATGGAAATCTTGAGTATCGATATCAAATGCGAGCTTTGTTGCAGGTGACTTCCAACAGTCGCGGGATCGTAACCTGGATCGAAAGGACTAGTGGCGGGCGCGATTTCAGGAACTCCGATTCTTTTCAAATAATCCGCTGTGTGAATGGAACCGATATCTTGCATTTTTTGTTTTCCTCCCGTCGCGCAATCCATCCAACCGTTAGAATTGCAACCTCCATTCCGTACCTGCAAAATCACTCAAGGACTCAGCACATCGCGCAACTTCAACAGGTGCTGACCAGTGGGAATCAGGAGAATTGCTGGGGAAGAATTCAATGACATGCCTTGTTGTGTGAGATGCTGTAATCAGCGCGGGTTAGATTAATCGGGACACATGGGTGACAACCTTCTACTTAACTTCAGCCTGATCTCGGCCATAACACTTGCCCTCGCTTACCATCCGATACTAAGGAAACTGTCGCTTGGCCTGATTTCCCCTTATCCCAAGGCAGACATGACGAAACGTGCGCTTGCAGCCATGGCCGACGGGTTATTGGTCGCAATTGCACTGTTTGCTTATCGCACTTGGGGATCGCCGCTTTACATATTTGCAGGAGCTGCCTACTTCCTCTTGAGAGATGCAGCAGGGCGCAGCGTTGGAAAATTCCTATTGGGTTTGGTTGTCGTGGACCTGGAGACAGGCCGCCCATCTGGATGGCGAGCATCTATCAGGCGGAACGCTCTGGTTGTGTTGCCTGGCGCGAACGTCGTAGCAGCGTTCCTGGAGGCATCGACGATCGTTCGCGATCCTCAAGGGCAACGATTGGGAGACAGATTTGCGCTGACTCAAGTGGTCGAAGGGTTCGGAGCCAAGGATTTTGTAACGACCGTTCAGCAGTGGTTGCTTGACCTTGTCGAGCAACTCAACAACAAAGTTGAAAAGCGTGGCCGCGTGCCGGTAAAAGTTCCGCGATGACTAAACGTGCAAGGATCTTCCTACTACTCGTCTTGACGGTGACAACTGTCGGATGTGATCGAGTCACGAAGCGTCTCGCAACGACATTTCTTGAGGGAATGCCTGACCGCTCTTTCATGTCAGACACGGTGCGGCTTGAATATGCCGAGAACAGCGGTGGATTTCTAAGTATCGGCGCCGACCTCAACCCTTCAGCACGGGCTGCGATCTTCATCATCGGCACGAGTCTGATGCTCATCGTCGTGTTGATTCTCGGCATCCAGTCTCACGACACAGTGTGGCACATCACGGGGATTAGCCTCGCATTCGCAGGAGGTGCATCGAACCTGCTAGACCGCATCACGCATGGAACGGTGGTTGATTTTGTCAACGTAGGACTAGGCAATCTGAGGACCGGTATATTCAACGTCGCAGATGTGGCGATCCTCGTCGGCATCAGTATGTTGATTGTGCGCTGCCAAAGCAGACTGTCAAACCCAACAAGCCGAGCACGCCCAGAATCCCGCTGAACAAACGGCTGAAGTCATGCTCTACGCCATGTAATGCGAGTCTCGACAGCCTCCCGTCCTGCGCGGCAAGCTGAATCATAGCCGTATCGCCATAGATATGCTCGAGGTCATATACCACTGTGCGTCCCTCCCGCAGAGCATCGAGCACGCCCTTCTCGGTTCGCTCTTGGACGAAGACATACGTTCGGCAGAGACCCATTTCACCCAAGTTTGGCGAGAGAGGTCCCAAGTGATAATCCGTGTCACCGATTGCGGTCATCGGTCTACGGCTGAAAAATTGGCGCAACTGAGACGCGAATACTTCGCTCCTCAGTCCGATGGGATGAACAACTTCGGCGCCGTCCAATTTCCGTATCGCTTCTGCGTCATACGCCGCGTATGCCTCATTTGGATGTGCGGCAATGGCGATGCCTCCTTGTCTGTGCACTTCGTCTATTGCGCTGTTGGCTGTCGTTCTCCAACCGATCGTGTTCTTGATACCAACAGCAAGCAAGTGATATCCCAATGCACTTGAATGAATCTCCTCGCCGACAAGAACTATGGGACCGCCGGACAATGTGGAAAACCATTGGGCGACCTTC
>CAZNBG010000345.1:0-3114 GCA_964570915.1 uncultured Nitrospira sp.
TCGTACGCAACTCGGGCCCCGGAAGGGCAACCAAGTCGCGGCCCTTGAACAGGATCTGGCCACCGACGATGCGGCCAGGCACATCGAGCAACCGTATGATCGCCAGAGCAACGGTCGATTTGCCGCAGCCGGATTCTCCGACCAGCGCGAGGGTTTGTCCGGCGTTGATCTTGATACTTACATCCCTGACGGCGCGCACCTCGCCCTTGTCGGTGAAGAACGAGACGCGGAGATCTTTGATGGCTAAGAGCGATCCGTTGGCGGGTTCCACCTAACGCCTCCGTAGCTTGGGGTTGAGCGCTTCGCGCAGCCCTTCCCCTACCAGGTTGAAGGCGAGGACCACGACAAGAATGGCAACGCCGGGGATGAAGAACAGCCAGGGCGCGTCGAAAATGAAATCCTTGCCGTCTGCGAGGATGTTGCCCCACGTTGCGTAGGGCGGCCGGACTCCGAGGCCAAGGAAGCTGAGAGCCGATTCGGTTAGAATGGCTGAAGCCACGCCAATGGTGGCAGACACCAGCACTGGCGCAATGGCGTTCGGAACCATGTGGCGAAAGATAATTCGCCGCTCCGGCAGTCCTAACGCCCGGGCCGCCACCACAAAATCTTGTTCGCGCAAAGCGAGAAATTCCGCGCGCACAAAGCGCGCCGTCCCTTCCCAACTCGTCAAACCGATGACGATCATGATGTTGTAGATGCTGGGGGGCAACAACGCCACCACGGTCAGGATGAGGAAGAAGGTGGGGAAACACAACATGACGTCGGTGAAGCGCATGAGCAGGGTATCGACTGTGATAAATCCGAGCTTGACGTTACCGTAGAAGCCCGCCAACCCTCCCAAAACAATGCCGATGAAGACCGAGATCCCGACCGCGATGAAGCCAATGGACAAGGAAACGAACGACCCTTGCAGCATCCGGGCAAAGACGTCGCGTCCCAACTCGTCGGTACCTAGCAGATAGGTACCAAATAGCGGCTGGGCCGCTGCCGGGATGAGGTCGGCAGAAGCGTAAGACAGCGGCGGTTTGAACTTATCAGGAAGGCGTACCGTTGCCGGGTCAAACACAACCACCCATTCGGTCAACACTTTGCCAGCAACAGCCGCGATCAGCAGAAGGGCCAGCACCACCAGCCCGATCAAGGCCAGCCGGTCCTTCTGAAAGATCCGCCAAACTTCTTCGAGCGGCGTTTCCGGAGCAGAAAGATTGGTAGTCTCGGCTAGTACCGCTGTGCGCGTGAAGTCAGACATGGTTTCTGTAATCGTCTCTAAAATGTCATTGAGTAATTTCGTTGCTCCCTTACCGTTTCACGTTTTAGGCTTTACGTTTTCTGCAATCACTGCAACCGTATCCTGGGATCGACGACAGCATACAGGACGTCAGATACGAGGGTGCCGGCCAGGGTCAGAGCTGCAGCAATGAAATTGATCGTTAAGATTACTGGAAAATCGCGAGCCAAAATCGCCTCATATCCCAATCGGCCTAAGCCGGGCCAGGCAAAGATCTGTTCGAAAATCACTGAGCCACCGATTAAACCCGGCAAGAGGAACCCGAACATGGTGACGAACGGCAGTAAGGCGTTGCGCAAGGCGTGATGGTAGACCACAGCATCCTCCGGGAGACCCTTGGCGCGCGCCGTGCGAACGTAGTCCTGTCCGATCACCTCTAGCATCTGTGAGCGCACGTAGCGCGACAGAATCGCGATACCGGCCACGGCGGCCATCAGCGAAGGGATGACTAGATGCCACAGGCGGTCCATCCAGCGAAAGACCGGCTGCGCCTCTTCCATACCGAACGTCTTCATACCGATGACCGGGACGTTGAACGTGTCCACCACCCACAGAATCATGAGGTAAGACAGAAAGAAGCCGGGAATGGAAATCAGGGTATAAGCAACAAAGGTACTCGTCCGATCATAGGCAGAACCTCGCCGGACCGCGGCATAGATTCCCGCAGGAAAAGAGAGGCTCCAGATGATCAACGTCTCACAGATGAAGAGTGGGAGTGAATTGAGGAAGCGCTGCCAGATCTTTGGTAGGACAGGCTGGCTATCCTTGAACGATTTCAGTTCTCCTGTTGCGAGATCACGCATCCAGTAAAGATACTGGAGATAGAGTGGCTCATCGAGGTGGAAGGCGGCGCGGATGCGGGCAATGTCTTCAGGCTTCATACGCGGATTTGAGGGGTCCACTTCGCTTGGCCGACCGGGAGCGAGATGCACGACCGAGTGGGCGAGAATCGAAACAAACACGAGCAGCAGGAAACGCTGCAGAATATTGCGGATGATGAAGGCCCACATAACGATTACGGATCGGTGGTTGCGAAGTGTCGAGTTAAAAGGTTGGGGTAAACTCCAGCTTCCGCCACTTCTTGAAATAGAAGGAAATATTCCCGCCTTTGGTAGGGTAGATCTTCACATACCGTTCACCACCATCCGGGTTGTGTTCTACGATGACGATCTTCTTGTCCAGGACTCGGGTGCTGAGAGGTGTATACAAGAAAGTGTAGGGCTGATCCTCAGCGATGATTTGGTGGAGGCGATGAGCCAACTCACGCTGACGGTCGTGGTCGTACTCTTGACGGATACGAACGATTAACTCGTCCGCTTCGGGATTGTTGTAGGCAACGTGGTTTAACTGCTGCGGCCCGGACTGACTCGAATGAAAGACCTGGTAGAGGTCGGGATCGGTCGGAGGTGTGGTCCACCCCAGCACGGTCGCGTCGAACGAGCCGTTCTCTATGAAATCTTCAAGAAACACCGCCCACTCGAAAGCTTGAGTGTTGCACTTTACGCCGATTTTCTTCCAGGCGTTTTGGGCGATCGTCATGATATTCTTTCGCTGGGGATTCCCATTGTTTGTGATCAGGTTGAATTCAAAGATTTTGCCATCCTTCTCCAACCAGCCTTCGGCATTCATTTTCCAGCCTAGTTCCTCCAACAATCGACGCGCCCCGTCAGGGTCGTATGGAAGTGGGGCGATCGACTGGTCATACCACTCGGTTTCCTTGGGATATGGCCCTGTCACCCGCTCTCCCTCTCCGTACAACAGGTACGTAATGATTTCGTTGAAATCAATCGCCATGCACATTGCACGCCGCCCACCTTTTTCCCGAA
>CAZNBG010000345.1:3124-3875 GCA_964570915.1 uncultured Nitrospira sp.
TCCTCCGCGGTTTCCTGGAAGATCGGCCGCCGCATGTTGTACCCGATGTAGGTATAGGCAAGGGCAAGGCTGGAGAATGACTGATAGGTATCATCCTGCTTGTATCGGACAACTTGGTGCGGCAGTGCCGTGTAGTAGTCAATGGCACCAGTGCGAAACTCTACCTCCTGAGTCAGGAGATCCGGAATCATGCGAAGATAATAGTCTTTGTATTCAGGAGGCCCCTCCCAGTAATCTTCATTGCGTCTGAGGTGAATAAACTCATCGCCCTGCCATTCGACAAAGCGGAACGGCCCAACCCCAATAGGAGAGCGGTTGAACTTGCTATCCCGTATACCAAAGGAAGCTCTTGTAGTCTCAGAGAGACCACGTGCGTCCATTTCCTTTTGCAGAGCTTGCTCATTCAGCAGGTGCTCGGGCAGAACCCCCATAGTCCATCCCGTAATTGCCGGTGAGTAGAGGCGCTTGTAGATCACCCTCACCGTATAGGGATCTAGAATGTCTACACTCTTGATAGGCTCGAAATCAGACGTACGAGGAGAAAGATTCCTGGGATTCATGAGTGCCTCATACGTGAACTTTACGTCTCTTGCCGTGAATTCATACCCGTCATGGAAGCGCACCCCGCGGCGGAGATTGAACAGAATGACCGGGTTGTGTTCCGCGACAGGGAGGAGGTCGGGTAGACGAGGGCCAATCTGTTCAAGGGCAGTTGGATCAGCTAGCCGGATGTATTGTTCGTATGGAAAGT
>CAZNBG010000346.1:0-3872 GCA_964570915.1 uncultured Nitrospira sp.
TGAACTCGGGTCAGCTTACGGGTACCGCAATGCACAAGTGACGGTGATTGCTCCAACCGGCACGATCGGATTGGTCATGGATTGCGATACCACCGGCATTGAACCGGACTTTGCTCTGATGAAATTTAAGAAGCTGGCCGGCGGAGGGTATTTCAAGATCATCAATCAAAGCCTGCCGATTGCGCTGGGCAATCTAGGGTATACGTCCCAGCAAGTGCAGGATATCGTCCGTTACTGTGTCGGTGCACAGACACTTAAGGGAGCGCCCTTCATCAATCACGAAACTCTACGTCAGAAGGGGTTCGACGACGCAGCGTTAGATCGTCTGGAACGCAGCTTGGCACAAGCGTTCGAAATTCAGTTCGCCTTCAATAAATTTACGTTGGGAGAAGCGTTCTGCGCAGAAAAACTCGGCCTGACTGAGGCACAACTGAACGAGACCAACTTCAATATGTTGAAGTCGCTCGGCTTCACGCAAGAAGAAATTGCGGCTGCAAACGATTTCTGTTCCGGGACGATGACGGTGGAAGGAGCGCCGCATTTGAAGGCCGAGCACTTGGCGGTATTCGACTGCGCCAATCGGTGCGGTCGAATCGGGCAACGCTCCATCGCCGTCAATGCGCATATTCACATGATGGCCGCGGCGCAGCCGTTCATCAGCGGCGCGATCAGCAAGACCATCAACATGCCGGCCGATGCCACGCTTGAAGACGTCAAGTCGGCCTATTTGCTTGCCTGGAGAAGCATGGTCAAAGCGGTGGCTCTGTATCGTGACGGGTCCAAGCTCAGTCAACCGTTGAGCGCGTCGACCGATAGTGGAAAGGCTGTAGAGGCCGTCCCTGGTGTCTTGGAGATGGCAGAGAAAGTTACGGAAAAGGTGATGTTTCGCTACCTCGCCAAGCGGCGTCCGTTGCCAAGCAGACGCAATGGATACACACAAAAGGCGATAGTCGGAGGACATAAGCTCTATTTACGAACCGGCGAGTATGATGATGGGACAGTCGGGGAAATCTTTTTGGACATGCACAAGGAGGGGGCGGCGTTCAGAAGCCTCATGAATTGCTTCGCGATCGCCATTTCTCTTGGGCTTCAGCATGGCGTCCCGCTTGAAGAATTTGTCGAGGCGTTTGTCTTTACCAGGTTTGAACCGAACGGTCCTGTGAAATTGAACGATCGTATCAAAATGTCGACGTCCATCATCGATTACATTTTCCGAGAATTGGCCGTCACATATCTCGAACGGTATGACCTAGCGCAGGTGAAGGAAGAAGATCTGCGCATGGATTCGATGAAGAAAGACGACATGGACCCCGAATGCTCTGAAGAAGTGGCAGACCTCGATGCCCTGGCCAAATCGTCCGTCCTGACGGAACATCTTCCGATCCGTCGGAACGGTGGAAAAGGAAATGGTCATGGAAATGGACATGGACATGGGCATAGTGTCGCTCGGCAGGTGGAAATCACCAGGGAAACGCTGACGCTGACAGAGATTCAGAATGCCAAAGATGCTAGGGTCAAGGGTTACGAAGGCGATCCCTGTCCCGAATGCAAGCAGTTCACGATGGTCCGGAACGGCACCTGCCTCAAATGTGTCACGTGCGGCGCGACGAGCGGATGTTCATGAGAGGAGTGTAAGGATGCAGAGCAAGCGGCCCTCATCATGTGTCCGGCATAGAAAGCGGCGATTTCTGAGAAATTTGTCGGGTGCCGAGGCCTGTTTGTCGTTACGGCTCAGGGCGAAAACGCGTTGTCCTAGACCATCATCGCTTCTGGCCGTACGGTATCATCGTGGGGCATGGTCTCCGTTGCGAGTGGCTCGTTCAGCGAGGCGGAAACAGCCCTGACGAAGAGCCACAAGGAGTACTGATATGCCGACAACGACGCAGCTTGTCATCAGCGGGCAGAGTAAGCCGGGTGCCATTTCGAGAGTGACAGAGGTTCTCGGTGAAGCTGGAGTTAATATCAAGGCGTTCTCCGCTCCAGAGGTTATGGGGACGGGCAAGTTGCGTTTGCTTGTTGCCGATCTCGACGGGGCACGTGCTGCCCTTAAGGCCGCGAAGATTAAGTTCGGTGAGGAGACCGCTCTCGTACTCAGTCTCGAAAACAAGCCTGGTGCGTTGAGAAAGGTGGCCGATATCCTGACGAAGAGCCGGATCAACATCAAATGCGGTTATTGTACGCCTTCACGGGAAGGGAAACGGGCAATCGTGGTACTGACCGTTTCCAAGACCGACAAAGCCCTGACCATTCTACGCAATCAATCGCTCGACGAGTTTTGATCCATGCGGCTGGAGCCGCTCGCGAGAAATGTTCCTAGACTCATCGTTGTGGTTGGTCTCCTGGGCGTAGCCCTGGCCCAGGGGTGTACCACATCTTCCCGTCGTGTCGATCAATTCCCCGGATATCCTGTTGGATTTGTCGAGCGAGGGATGGCTTCATGGTATGGCCCCGGGTTTCATGGGAATAAGACGGCCAATGGAGAGCGGTACGACATGCACAAGCTGACCGCTGCTCATCGGACGCTGCCACTGGGATCCGTTGTAGTTGTTCATTCATTGACCTCGGACCGCCATGTCACAGTCAGAATTAATGATCGGGGGCCCTTCGCGAGAGGGCGAATCTTGGACCTCTCGTTGGCCGGCGCTGAGGCTCTCGGGATGATCGGTAATGGAACCGACCAGATCGAGCTTCGAGTCGTTGGCTATAATGGCCGACCGGAAGGGTTGGGGGTGTTACGGCTTCAAATTGGGGCATTCGCTGACCTGCAGAACGCGCGGGCACTATTCTCACAGGTCCAACGAGATTTTGCCGATGGGCGTATTATTCAGGTCGATCTTCCTGAAGGGCGCCGCTACCGAGTCCAAATCGGCCGGTTCCTGACGGAGTCGGAGGCTCAGATGGCTTCGACTCGTGTCGATCGTACATTTAGTCTGCAATCGTTTGTGGTGCGGGATGATGGGTAAAGCAAGGGAGAACGGGAATCATCATCCGCAGGCCAATCAAGCCAGGATGTCTATTTGGAACTGATTGATTTTTCAGCAACATTTTTTGAATCGCTTGCCTGCACTCGATCCCTATGATACATGTATCAGCTGTGATTCCTATTCTAAGTAGTTCGGTTATTCTGATCCTATGCTCCTCCGAAGGGTGGGCCAAGGGGTATCCTCTGGGAGACGCCCGGCTTCTCATTAAACCAGCCACACTGGTTCAACGTCCCTAATATACGGCTGTGATGGACATCCTCATCCTTTTAGGATTGATAGGGTTATCCGCCATTATTTCTACTGCCGAGATCGGCTTCTTCTCGGTCAATGAAACACGTCTGAAAGCATTGGCTCAGAACGGGAGCAAACGGGCAGAAAAGGCGCTTCAACTCAGGAGCGACCCACAGAAGCTCTTCTCGACCATTCTTGTCGGGGATCGTCTGGTTAGCACGGCAATCCCGATGTTCGCCACTTTTATCACGTTGAATACCTATGGGGGGAAGAGCGTTTTTGAAGAAGCCATTGCGGTGATGGTTGGTATCTTGACCTTTGTCCTCTTAGTAGCCGTGGACGTGGTCCCCAAGACTCTGGCAGCCAAATTTTCCGTCCCTGTCACCCTCAACTTGGCCTACCCTGTCTCCTGGGTTCAGGTGATGTTGAAGCCGATTCTTTTCCTCATGGTCCCACTGATTTATAAATTGACGGGAGGGAAGGGGCTAACCCATCCATTGGTGACAGAGGAAGAGTTGAAAATCATGCTGGACCAGGGTGGGAAGGCCGGCGAACTGGAATCCGAAGAAGTCAAGATGATCAAGAACGTGTTCCAGTTGAAGGATATTACGGCGGAAGACGCGATGACGCCGCGTATTTATGTCTTTGCGCTCGACG
>CAZNBG010000347.1:0-2201 GCA_964570915.1 uncultured Nitrospira sp.
GCGGAAGACGGGAGCGAAATCTATGTTTTTGACAGCTTCTTTGGAAGACACACCCAAACCCTGCTGCCGATGACCGGAGCCGTGCTGTACAACTTTGGCTATGATGCCAATGGCCTGCTCGTCACCGTCACCGACGGCAGCGGCAACGTCACCACCATCCAGCGCGATGCCAACGGCCATCCCACAGCGATCGTCTCGCCTTACGGGCAAACGACCACGCTCACCATCGACGCCAACGGATACCTCAGCCAGGTCACCGAGCCGATGGGTAACACCATCAAGCTGACCAATACGCCTCTCGGACTAGTGACCAGCATGAAAGACTCGAATGGAAATCTCTACAACTTCCAGTACGACAGTTCCGGCTTCCTCACCAAAGACTCCGACCCCGCCGGCGGTGTACTGAACCTAGCGCGGGTGGACAACGGGTCGGGCTTCGGCGTAACCGAAACGACCGCACAGGGACGCGCCAGGAATAACAAGGTGGCATTCTCGTCCGGAGCTTCCTCCACGACTCAGCAGTTCACCAACACCTGGACCAATGGCCTGCAGGCGAGCGAATCGGACACGCAGCAGAATGGCCAGCTTTCCGAGGCTGCCGCCTTGCCAAACGGGACCTCCTATAGCAAGACCTATGGGCCCGATCCGCGCTGGGGCATCCAGCTCCCCATTGCCACCAGCGAAACGCTGACCTATGGCAGCCTCACCATGAACATCACCAATAGTCGCGCAGCGAGCCTGGGCAATCCCGCTGATCCATTCAGTTTGATCACCCAGACCGACACCAAAACCGTCAATGGACGCACTTACAAATCTGTTTTCACAGAGTCGACCAAGACACTTGTCCACACGACTCCGGTTGGACGCACGACCACCACTACGCTCGACGCATTGGAACGTATTGCTACCATTCAACCTCCCGCAGGAACACTGACCAGCTTCACGTACGACAGTCGTGGCCGCCTCGGATCCACGACTCAAGGAACACGGCAAACTCTTTTTAGCTATGACGCGAATGGCCGTCTGGCCAGCATTACGGATCCACTCAATCTGACCCGGAATTTCACATACGACGCCGATGGAAATTTACTGACCACCACGCTGCAGGATGGCCGCGTGATCACGTATAGCTATGACAACAACGGGAATCTCACCTCCATCACTCCGCCCAGCGCAGCGGCCCACAGCTTTTCTTATTCGTCCGTGAACCTGGCCACTTCCTACTCGCCTCCAGTAGTGAATGGTGGCGGGGCAACGGCCTATTCCTTCAGCCCCGATCGCGAGATCACAAAAATCACACGGCCCGATGGACAGATCGCCAATTACAACTACGATGCCGCCGGCCAACTGAGTTCCCTGGTCACGCCCAGCGCCACCCTTAACTTTGGCTATGACGCTACAACAGGAAATCTTTTGAGTGCGTCCATTTCCAGCGGCGAAGCGATCGCCTATTCTTACAACGGCCCGCTGCCTACCGGTTCGACTTGGACGGGCATGGTCGCCGGGAATGTCAGCCGCGCTTACAACAACAATTTCTGGGTTAACTCCCAGAGCATCAATGGCGGCAATAGCGTCGCTTTCACCTACGATAAAGACGGCCTCCCGAGCAAAGCCGGTCTCGTGACCTTGAAGCACAATGCCAAAACTGGGCTCTACACTGGCAGCACACTGGCCGCCGTAAAGGACACTCTTACCTACAACACTTTCGCAGAGGCCAGCGCCCATACCGCAAAATTCGGCACCACGGTTCTCTATAAAGCAGCCTATACCCGCGACAACATCGGCAGAATCACCACGCTCAAGGACACGATTGGTGGCGCCACCACTTCCTACGCTTACACCTTCGATCATGCCGGCCGCCTGATTGGTGTCAAGAAGGGCTCAACTACAATCGCCACCTATACCTATGACAACAACTCCAACCGCTTGAGCGTGACCACACCTTCGGGCACCGTGAACGCCACCTACGACTCCCAGGATCGCCTGCTCACCTACAGCAACGCCTCGTACACCTACACCGCCAATGGCGAGCTGGCCACCAAGAGTGTGGGTTCAAATCTCACTACCTATCAGTACGATGTGCTCGGCAACCTGACTGCTGTCACGCTGCCCAATGGCACTCAAATCAGTTACATCGTCGACGCAGAGAATAACCGTGTGGGAAAGAAGCCTAATAACTTTCCCGTTCGCGGTTTCACTTT
>CAZNBG010000347.1:2211-3865 GCA_964570915.1 uncultured Nitrospira sp.
CGGCAGCGGCAGCGTCAGTCCCGACTACATGGTGACGAGCGGCGTGACCTATCGCATATTCGCCGATCATCTGGGCAGCCCACGACTCGTTGTCAATTCTTCCACCGGCCAGATCGTCCAGCGCATCGACTACGATGAGTTTGGCAACGTGATTAGCGACACCAACCCCGGCTTCCAGCCCTTCGGCTTTGCCGGCGGTCTCTACGATCAGGACACCAAGTTGGTGCGCTTCGGCGCGCGCGATTACGACCCAACCGTCGGCCGCTGGACTGCCAAAGACCCGATCTTATTCCTTGGGGGCAGTACTAACCTTTATGGCTACGTTCTCAACGATCCTGTTAATCTCGTCGATCCTTCAGGCCTGAAAGACAAGGATTGTACTTGCCAAAAACAAACCAGCCCATTCAAGAATTTCGTGGGAGGTGTTATCGATGCTGTCAGCAGAGGCGCGAATCCGTTCTTAGGGCCTTTAACCTATGTCGCGGCCGGTGCTGCGGGCACTCTCGGTGTCGGTGATCTTATCGCGGGCGGCCCTAGTATGACTGAGGTGGCAAGGGCCCAGGCCGGGGTTAGTAGCTGGGTAGATACAAGTTCCGTATCGTATATTGCGGGCAATGTCATAACAGATCTTGTGGGTGGAGGTTTCATCAAGGGAGCCGAGGGAGCTGCAGCAGGAGGTGCGGGACGGGTTCTGAGCTCCGAAGACCGAGCAATCGCGAGGCTGGGCGAGGTTTTGAACAAAAAAGGCGTGAAAAATACGGCCTGCGAGCTAATCAAACAGCCGAAAAACGCGAACTATAAGGGACTGAAAGGAGGAAATTAGGATACCGAAAGGAAACTCTGACTGGCTTTCATCGCAGGCGGAATCTGTGCACCAAGGAGCTACTTCGGGGTCGGTCGAATGTCCGCCTTGAAAATCATTCCCTCCCGAGCCTTGCCGTTCATCACCACCAGCAGCGGTTCGGCAAAACGCAGGTGCCGGACACACCCTTGCTCCTCCAGCGCCTCCTGCGATTCCAACCACGGCCAATCCACCGACCCTTCGCCCGCATCAGGATTCACGGTGAAATACCCGACTTGGAACGCCATCAGGTTTTGGAAGAAATGACTTCCCTGTGACGGGATCACGCGAAAATCGCGAAACCCGGCTTCTACGATCACTCTGGCCCCTGAAATTTCATCCCACTCTACCGGAATCCCCAGCCATGGATCATTCGATCCCAGCCGCCCCACCCCGATCAGAAGGTACGGCCTGTTCTCCAATGCCAGCTTTGCATTGAACTGCGCCACCGCTTCGGCCACTTCCTGGCTGCGCCCGCGCTCGAAGCGGTGGAAGTCGACCACTACCACATCATGCAGATTTTGAATTCGTCCATTTCCCAAGACTTGCTTGCTGCGGCAGACCAGCTGTGCCGGATTCACGTCCTCCATCCGCAGCTCTTCGCCTTCTCCCGACAGCACCAGCGGACGAATCTGCAGGAACCCAAACTCCGCCAGTTCGTCGGCCCGTCGCGGTAAGCGTACTGCAAACTCAATCTCGACCGGCTGCCCTAGCGCATCGTCGCCCACGCGCGAAAGTTGCTCCAGGATCGCCGCCAGGGGAAACACTTCCTGCTTCAGTACGGGTGCGAAACTCACGACCCTCACTCCCGGC
>CAZNBG010000348.1:0-3860 GCA_964570915.1 uncultured Nitrospira sp.
CTCTTGTGGGGTCCGCCGCAGCTTGGCGTTCCAACGGCAATCCTGGTCGGCTTGCCATGGAAGGAGGAGGCGCATCCTTTGGGGCTTTGGCGACTTCCTACAGCGGGGATATGCCGGTGCGAGCTGTGCTGGATGAGCTGTTGCGGGTCGGTGCCGTGAAACGATTGAAAGATGGGCGGATTTGTCTTGTCTCGCGGGGGTATATCCCTCAAAAGGGTTCGCTAGAAAAACTGCAGGTGCTGGGAGCAGATACCGCCGATCTCATCTCGACAATTGACCACAATATCTATTTGAGACCTACGAAGCCTCACTTCCAGCGAAAAGTCATGTACGATAACGTGCCCCGAGAAGCGGCAAGAGAGTTTCGCACCGTAGTGGCCGCAGAAGGACAGGAATTTTTGGAGAAGCTTGATCGCTGGCTTGCTCATCGTGATCGTGATGTCAATCCGGTGTCGAAGGGAAGCGGTCGCGTGCGTGTGGGGCTCGGGGTCTTTCAGTTTGAAGAACAAGAACCATCTGCTGATTCCTATCCGGACCATCCCGCATCATGAGACCTGCAACCTTTCAGAATCTTCTTGGGAGTACGGTGCTGTTCGTTGTGCTCGCATCCTGCGGCCCTGCTCCACAAGTCGGTGGTGGCATCGGCGGGACCGGTCATATCACCCCCCTCGTCGCCGTAGGTCCCATCACCGGATTCGGCAGCATTTTTGTCTCTGGCACTGAGTATGACACGATGAACACCTCAATGACGGTCGACGGGAATCCAGGGAATCAAGGCGATCTTAAGAAAGGGATGATCGTGCGCGTGAACGCCACCTTGCCGGAAGGGTCCGGCACAGAGCAACCAGCACTCCGCACAGCGAATACGGTGTTATATGAGGATACAGTCGAAGGATTCGTCCAATCGGTTGCGGCGGAGGGAACCAGTCTGACCGTGTTAGGGCAGACCATCGCAATCACGACTGCGACCACCATCGATGTCAGTGTCCTGGGAGGCAATGTCACGAATCTGATGCCAGGTCGGGATCTTGTGGAGATCAGCGGGTTCGTGACCGGAGACGGGCTGATTACGGGAACCTGGGTCGAATTAAAAACACTCGACCAGAAAACCGACACGCCCGATTATCATGTCAAAGGGTTCATCAAGAATCTCCGCGCGGAGCAACAAACCTTTGAAATCGGGGCCCTCACCCTCGACTACCGCGATGCAGTTCTCATCGATATGCCTAGTCAATCGAATGACGGGTGGGATGGCTTGTTGATCGATGTGATGGGGACACAAACTTCGTCTGGAGGCGTGAGTTCCTCCAAGATTCGCCTCACTGCAACCCGTGTGTCACAAGCGGAGCTAGGTTTGGAGGAAGGCGAGTTGGCGGAGATCGAAGGAGTTGTCACCCAGGTACGGAGTGCAGGTGATTTCTTCATCGGCAACGTGCATGTGCTGGCAGACGCCGGGACCACATTTCAAGGCGGCACGCTGAACGATATCCGAGCGGGTGTTCATATCAATGTGCACGGTCCACTAATCGGCGGCGTTGTGCAGGTGACGACAGTGGAGTTTAAAACATAAGCGGAGGTTGTCCCCCCGAAGGTGCTGCAACTCATTCAGCCTGGACCACATTGCGCGAGCCTACAAGAGGCCTTTACTGTTCTCGGTTCATGGCATTGAGGTCGTTCTCTTTGAAAATGGATGGTTCGCGACCTTGATTCGTAAGAGTGTTAAGCCAAAAGCAGCTGTGCCCTGAGCTGCACAGCGCAGTCCGATCGGAAACACTTTCAAATGGGAAAGACTCCTATGGCCTTCCAATCAGTACTGAACCGGTACCTCCCTTTTCTCCAAAGCTGCGCGACTTGATCGTGACGGATCTCAAGCAGACCCCAAACACTGCCCTTCTTGCTGAGTATCTTCAAGGCGGCAAATGGTTCCGGGTTCATTCGCAATCTATTGCGACAAGAAGCTTCCCTCCTTGAAGAGCCATCGTGACAGGGGCCAGGAAGGAGTGTTGGAAGTTCGATGACGTACCGGATGCAACGAGGAATGCGGGATGTGAAAACGGTCTCCCGCGGTCAGAATCTATGGATACACACGAGAGAGACGTCCATAGTCTAGAGCAGGTGTGTTGCCTTCGACACTAAGGGAAACAGGTCTGCTCAGAAATAATCGCAGTTGGGAGAAGGCTCCCGATTCAGAATGGATGAACGCGCAACGTTCGTGGTGCTTGTTACGTATGCTGTTGATCATCGCTCGTAATGGCGGTATGGCCCGCGTGGAGAATCCAATTAGTGTTGGTCCAGCTTGACTGATGTGGGGACATTGTCTAAGATTTTGCATGTTGTTGAAGCGTCGTACTTCCGTCTTTGGACTTACCCTTTGGTGCCTCCTGTCAGCGTGGGTGTTCTTTGGCGGCTTAGAACTGATCGAAGACTCCCATCTCATTTCCGCGCTTGCCGAAGAGCCTCAATCGAGTGAGGATTATGACGAAGCGGCGCTGGTGCAGTTAGCTTCAGGACTCAGATCGGATCTCTCAAGCCTCGACACACCGAATTGTTCTTCGACATACCCCCGCATTATTCAATCAGCACTCCCTGTGCCCATACACGGTGCGTTTCCTTTGATGCGCTTCGTGCGACCCGATTCTCCCTTATCTCTGCCGCTCTACCAGCAATTGTCGGTCCTTCGCATTTGATCACCTTCCCATCGAGTCATTGACCGCAGGGACGCGCCTTGTCCGGTCTTTGCGGATACTTCTGTGATTGGTGGTCCACTGCCAGGAGGTCATCATGGGGTTCCCTTCAACATGTATTCGTCTCGCTCTGATTGCCGTGAGCGTACTGGGCCTCCTCACAGGCTGTGTCGCCTTTGATCTCGCTCTTCAATCTAAGGTGGAGGATATTCTGGAACGGCCTCATGTCGCCATCTTGCGGTTTGGGTTTGATCGAGAAATTACCAGCCTCTCCACCGTGAAAACCGTGGAGGAGGCGATCTCGTCGGAAGAGGAGGCCACTCAACTCGCTGTGACCTTGCCTCAGATACAACGGGAAGCCCGCTGGCTCCTCGTCAGCAGGGTGGCTGTAGGACAAGGGTTTTGGATTGCTCCGCTCGGGGAAACGGATGCGTTAGCTGAGGAGGTACACCTAAAACCCGGGATGCTTCCGAACACCGAACAGTTAGCAGAATTTCGCCGACGTCTCGGGGTGGATCTCGTCATTGTGAGCAGCATCTTGGATTATGGGAAAATCCGGTGGCAGTGGATGGTAACTGCCATGCTCGCGGATATGACAGCAGAGACCATCGCCCTGGGTCTTGCCACGTCCTGGAGTCCGATCGGACTCGGGGCGAACATTGGCTTCGAATTACTGACGAATACCCCATTATGGTTCGGTGGCGGCTATCTCTTCGGCGTTGCCATGCGTCCAGTCCGAGTAGAAGCCCGCGCCTTCGAGACGATCACGGGCTATCCCATCTGGCAGACCATGGAACAGTCGGTCTATGCGTGGAGTGTGCTCAAGACCTTTCCGGAGGAAGTTCGCGACAAGAAGGAGATCCAATTGGAACTTAATCTCGCTGAAATCATCGAATCCATTGGAGATAGCTTGACCAAGCAAGAACTGTTGGCATCTCGGCTGCGAGGGCAACCAGCGGTCGCTCAGCACTAACAAGATATGGGATCAGCTGAGTCCCCTGAATAAAAACGCGGTGCTCATGTTGTGCTCAACGATACCTGATAGATATGGCTATTGCCGCGTCGGTGCATCGCCCGACTGGACGTAGTTTGTTTCCGTATTGAAACGATGGCAAGATGATATGGGGCCGGCTGAGCCATAGCCGCGTGTTGGGTGTGCTGAAGAATCCATCGTAT
>CAZNBG010000349.1:0-3860 GCA_964570915.1 uncultured Nitrospira sp.
AAAGGCGATGCAAATTGGACATGTGTTTACGGATGTCAGTTAGCCTGCATTGCAGGCCGGCTCGGGCACGGCGATTGTGGCCGCACCCAGGTCGATGCTGTTGGCAGACGCCGCGCAGACGTTCCACAACACCAAGGCGGCCACAACCGTGATTCGGCGCCAGGTATTCATTTCATCCTCCGCAAGATCTATCCCAGACCGTCTTTGACGCGCTCGGGCGTGAACGGGATCTGGCGCAGTCGGACACCGGTGGCATCGAAGATGGCATTCGAGACGGCGGCGGCAACAGGAACGGTGGCCAACTCTCCCGCGCCATACGGCTCGACGTCGCGCTGATCGATCAGCACGGTCTCAATCTCGGGGACATCCGCGAACGTCAACACCGGATATGCCCGCCAATCCAGACTGGTGACGTGAGACCGGTCGAATTTCACAGCTTCGAAGAGAGTCCGGCTGATGCCTTGAAGAACGGCTCCTTGGATCTGGTGCCGGAGCCCCTGCGGATTGATGATCCGGCCGCAGGCTAACGCAATAACCATCCTGGAAACACGGACGTGTCCGCTCGTTCGGTCCACTTCGACCTCGGCGACGATCGTCGCTCGTTTCTCCGGGCCATGCTCGCCGAAAGAGATCCCGCGACCGCTTACGACCGACTGACGAGCATCGGGGCGAGGCGACGGCCGGGACTGCCAGCCGGCCTTTTGCGCCGCGGCGTCCAAGACCTGCAACGCCATCGCATCCTTAAGATAGTGGCGGCGGAATTCGACCGGATCGGCATGCTGGTCAGCCGCAATTTCGTCCAGGAAGGATTCGATCGCGAAATTGCCCTGTATGCGGCCGGGTGCCCGAAGATAGATCGACCGGAAAAGCTCTTCCACGTAATGGCCCAACATCCGCGTGTTGGGAAATTCATACGAAGGCGCATAGGGTCCTCCCGACAACCGGTCCCAATCCGGGTTCCCACCGGCGAGGCGCCAGGCCAGGAAGTTGCCCGACTCGCCTCGGGAATGACTCTGCGACCACTGTTGAAAGTCGAACGCCGTGATGTGACCCTGTCCATCCAGGCCGGCCCGAACGTCCATCGTCATTGCCGGACTCATGGGCTCCCAACCGTGCTCGTCGTGCCGCATCCACTGTACTCGTACGGGTTTTCCCACCGCCTGCGACAGGAATGCCGCATCCGCAGCCGCATCGTCGCAACCCAGCCGTCCGTAAGAGCCAGAAGCTTCCACCCAGATAAGGTGGACGTTTTCCAGCGGAATGCCCAGCATCTTCGCCAGATTGCGGCGATCCCCCTGAATCCACTGTGAACCCGACCAGATGGTGGCTCGTCCATCGCGCACATCGGCCACCGCACAGGACGGGCCGAGCATCGCGTGAAGCTGAACTGGATAGGTGTAGGTGGCTTTGAAGGCCTTGGCCGCGCTCGCCAGCGCGGAGTCGACATTGCCGGAGTTGGTGACGACGTCGGTCTTGATCAGCTTGTTCTCGCGAACAGCCTGGTAGAGATCCTGATAGTCCGGCAGTGTTCGGCCTCCCATCCACTCCACTTTCAGCAGCCGGGCAGCCTCGATAGCCTGTTCTTCGCGTTCGGCGACTACGCCCAAGAAATTCCCTTTCCGTACGATTTTGACGAACCCCGCCCTACCGCTCACGGAGCTCTCGTCGACACTGACGAGGCTGCTTCCGATCTTTGGCGGCCGAATAACACGTCCATGGAGCATCGATGGGACCCGAACGTTGTGCACGTAGCGGAATGAGCCCGTGACCTTGGCGGGAACATCGACGCGCGGAATGGACTTGCCAACGAGGCGCAACTCGCCGGGTCCCTTCAGGTGAAGCCCACTCGATCGAATGGGTTGGGAAGTCACACCCGCCGTGAGGGCTTGACTCTGTTCGCCTATGCTCGCTTGATCGAGCCTGGTTTTGAACCGGCGTCCGCCGATCAAATCTGCGTACGAGATCCGCTTCGTGGGGAGGGTTCGGACTCGAACGATTCCGTCCGCCACATCGAGCTCATCGACGGATACTCGGAATCGATCCGCCGCCATCTTCAACAAAGTCCGTCGTGCTTCGGCTGCGGCTACGCGCAGAGGTTGAGCGCCTAGGGAGGAGTTGCTGCTGGCCGTTGATTTTCCCTGATCCGGGGTGAGTTCGGTGTCACCCATGACAATCTTGACGCGTTCGAAGGGCACATCCAGCTCATCGGAGATGAGTTGGCCGAATGCGGTCTCGATTCCGGTGCCCATGTCGATGCGGCCCGTGTAAACGGTCACCTTGCCGTCACGTCCGATCGAGAGCCACGAATCGAGTTCCTCCGGGATCACCGGCTTTGCAGATGGTATTGCGGGCGCTGCTGTCTGACTCCATCGAATCGCTGGCAAAATTCCACTCTCGAGGCTGAAGCCAACGATAAGAGCATCGCAGCCTTTCCGCACGAATTGCCTGCGGTTAATCGGTTTCATACTCTTGCTCGACATTGGGCCGTCTGCTTCACAGCCCGGATGATTTCCAGATGGGTTCCGACCGCCGACGCGGGGGGGACACACGAGCGGATGGATTCACCGGCGGCAAGCACCGTGCCCGCCCCGCATTGCCCGAGTCCACACCGAACTTTGGCTCCTCCCGCCTCAAGTCATTCCTCAGGACATAGAAGCGGAGTTGCCGTTTCGACGTCAATCGTCGCCGCCCGTCCATGGACTCGGAACTGGATCCGCATGCCGACCTCGAATATCGCCGCTTCATCGTATAACGCACACCAAACTCAGTTGCTCTGTTTCGACGCGATGCGGATCACGCCTACGCCGTTCTGAATCGAGATGGTGGTGCCGAACTGTTTGGAAAGTGCTTGAAGTCTCTCAAGCACCCGGCGCGCCATCTCCGGCGAAGGTGTCGAGGGAGTGCCGCTCCTCGAGATGGGTCGCGTTCGATCTTGCCCAAGGTCCGCCGGATAGAGGCGGACCTCCACCAGCTTCCCGTCTTCGAAGCGGCTGGTGGTCAGGAGTGTTTCCAAATTGTCTTCAAGCTCGTTCACTCCGGGGCCTGCCCCCGCCGATAGGCTGGTAATTTCCGGCGCTGACCCACGATGGTAGAAGAAGCTCGACACGCCGTAGAAAATCGGTTTGCCTTTGTAGATCTCGACACCGCGGAGGTTGTGCACGCCATGTCCGACGAAGGCGTCGGCCCCATTGTCGATCACCTGATGCGCCAACTCGATCAGGAAGTTCGGCGTGCTATGGTCCTGACTGTACGCTTGAAACGCGAAAGAATTTTGATGGCAGTGAATCGCGACGACAAGGAAGTCCGCCATTTGCTTGCCGACCCGGACGTTCGTGATGATGTCTTTGAGATCGGCCCGATCCATCTCGTACGTGAGATCGCCGGGACGGGGACCGACGGTGAATCCGGTTTGAAAGAGCTTCAGCCGCTCCGCGGGCTCGTCGGCCGCGACCGGCGCAACCGGGACGCGCACCTCGGGGCGGCGGGCATAGATGGCATCGCGGATCTTCTTCAAAGCCTGCATGTGCTCGGCGGTAACCACGTTGTAGGGTGTCACGTGTAGGGGGTTAAGACCGGGCGTGTTCTCGGTCGCATCGGTAAAACGCGACCGATTGTTCGAACTCGGATCAATCGAATACATGCCGATGGCCGCGACCGTCCCCTTCGGAGTCACCGCGATGCGGGCCTGCCTGGCGCCGGCGAGATTCTTCCCCGACCCGGCGTGAACAATGCCCGCTTCGTCCAGAAGCCGATGGGTGTCGAACATTCCCTCGAGGCCGGAATCGAGCGTGTGATTGTTCGAGTCGGTCATGATCCGAACGCCCATGCGCTTCAGTTCATCAACCACGCTCTTGGGGCCT
>CAZNBG010000350.1:0-3854 GCA_964570915.1 uncultured Nitrospira sp.
GGCGGTCCGTGGTCGCGTTCTCTTCCTGGACTATGAGGATACCCTCGACGTGCATGCCCGACGGCGGAGCGCCATCACCGTCGGCCATCCCTCCCTGAACGCTGCAGAGCTCATTTATCAAACCCATCACGAGCCGATCTGGAACGTGCTGCCGACCTTGCTGAGACTCGTTCAGCTTGAACGCATCGACTTTATCATTCTCGACAGTCTGGCTGCCGCGACGTGTGGCGATGCCAGCGCGGAGGCGGCGACGAAAGCGTTTCGCGCCTTGCGGATGTTGAACTGTGGCACCCTCGTGCTCGCCCATATCCCGAAAACCAACGAGCAACAACAGGAAGCCGGTATCTACGGCTCGGTCTTCTATAAGAACTTTGCACGGTCGACGTGGGAGTTGAGAAAGGAGCAGGAAGTCGGCGCGGATGAATCTGTGCTCGGTCTGTTTAATCGCAAGTCCAACTTGAGCCGACTCCATGCGCCCATTGGGTTGCGCGTGCGCCAGAACGCGACGAACACCGCCATGCACTACGAACCGTGCGATCTTACCCAAACGCTCGAATTGGAGAAGGGGCTCCCTATTGCGAGCCGGATCCGAAACTTCCTAGAGAAGGATGGCGGGCTTTATACGGCGAAGGAAATTGCCGATGTCCTGGCCGCGCCGGTCGCCACGATCAAGAGCACGCTCTCGCGGCTCAATACTCAAAAGTGGCATTCGATCGGGGCGGGCCGGGAGACGAAATGGACCTGTGTGACACGATGACCGCCCTCAATGCTCTCCATCGTTGCAAAAGCACCGTTGCAGATCGTTGCAGCGTTGCACACGCTCCTAACCTCGCAGTACGAAAGGGTTTGTGCTGCAACGCGGCCCCGTGTCCGTCATCGTTGCAACTCATCGTTGCAGCCATTTCATCGTTGCAGGTCATCGTTGATTGCAACCCCCTCTCTTTAGAGAGGGGGATTGCAACGATGGGCGATCAACGCAGGACGTTTTCATCAACCACAACCAAGGGAGGAAGCGATGACGCTCGCAACTGAAACCAGAGTCGATGAACAGACCACCCTCAGTTCACTGGAGACCCTGATCGCCAAACGGCAACAGGCTGCCACCATGCGGGAGGCCGTGAACCAGCACTACCGCGAGTTGAACGATTCTGGAGCAGCAGAGCGCAAAGCCGCCCAGGTGGTTGAGCAGCTAGACACTCGAGTGAAGTCGTACCACAAGCAACTGCTGCTCGGCACAGCGAACCCCGGTAAGCTGCCCGCATTGAAGCAGCAACTTAGTGAGGCGAAGGACCTCTTGGCTCGAACCCAACAAGCGTTGGAAGAACGCAGTGCCACCTATGGTGTGGGAAAGGAAGCCTTGACGCAACTCTTGACTGAAATCGGTGACCTGGATCGGCACCTGCGCAACAGCCTCGCACAGCTCTTTACGCAACGCTTTTATCAACACGACACTGGTCTGTACGGAAAACGCGGTCAGGTCACGTGGCAAGAGCCTGATCCCAATTCCTCGGCTCGATGGCAGGCGCAATGGCGCGACCGTGCCTTTAATTTCCTGCTCTACAAAGGCCTCGCATCGGACCTGAGGGATAACCATTTGCTGTATGCCCTTGTCGCGTTCTTTCGGCAAACGCCGTTTTGCGTCCAGGTGACGAGTGGCTTCATGGCCATGTCTACCAAAGGCAAGGAACCGCTCACTCTAGGTGTTGTGCTCTCGATCCCGAAACAGATGAGCGTTGAAGAAGCATTTGATGAAATACAGCGGAAGCGAGTGCAGTTTGTGACTGACGGATTATCAGCGGAGAGGAATTGAGGGGAGCGGGTGCGGTGGCGGGTGCTCCCCGCCGGCGCGTGAGTGCCGGTCTCCTGCCCGCCACCGGGTTGTGTAAAACACGGAGAAGTCACGAGTAATGTTGGAAGTAAGGACGCTGAGGACGCACACCCGTCAGGATACGCATGACCTCACGTCGGCTCCTTCCCTCTCGAGCCTGTTCCCGTTCCTGACGCTGCCCCTGACGCATGGAACGTGCTGGAAATGGAACGGCGCGGTGTCGAGTGCTGGATTGCCTCATCGGTCCGCTCATCGTCACGCTTCGTCCGTCTCCCTGCGGCGACTTGTGTGGATCCTTCTCATTGGCCCTCTACGCGGAGGGCTGCATCCCGATCTCACCAATCGGTCATGTGAGCTGGTGTCTACTACCTGTTTCAATAAGCGCTGTCTCCGGCCCAGTCACCTTCGCGCCATTCCAGCCACAGAATGTACACCGGAGCCCCGTGAGCGTTATCGAGGGATCGGTCCGCGAAAGGTTCGTCCGCTGAGTCCACTGTCCATTCTTAGACGGACGAGAGCGGAAAGACTGTTACGACTGAAGCGTGAAGGATACACAAACAAGGCAGCCGCTCTGGCAGTCGGGATGTCGGTCAAGAATGCGGAGAAGATCATTAGCGGGAAGGTGTTTGCTGCTCTGCAAAACAAAAGGTACTGGGACGGCATCGACACAATGCGGGTAAGCGAAGCCGCAGTTCGTCGCTAGTGCCAGGCCTGAAATCGAGGTTGCCAATTACCTAGCAACATCAACGCGCATGACTGTATTTAGAACATTTTCAAAGTTGCAGATCGAAAAAATCTTTGCCGTAAATCGAACGACGATTTACGACTGGGAGCGGCATGGTGTTCCGTTTCGACAGCAGGGCCGGCCTGGCCGGTCCGCAAAGTTTGTCTTTGAAACAGTTACGGAGTGGTACCTCTTCCAAGAAGAAATAAAAGGGGTTTCGGAGGAAGGTCTGGACATTCTTGAGGAGGGGATCAGGGGAAGGAAGGACAAGTATTATGGCTGAGAATCCTAAACTCGCGTCCTGAAATTCGTGGCCGATCAGTTTCAGCAGGGGCTCCGCGACTCACAGGGCGTCCTCTCGTCGTTCAATACCCTCATCAAGGATTGGCGGACCCAAGTGACGGTCACCGGCACGGTATTGTTTGCGATCGCGAAGAGGACAGCCAACTTCGGGGAAGTAGTATTGAAAGGTGCGCAGAAGACTGGCCAGACCGTACAGACTTTCAGGAAGTCGGCGCTGATGAATCTTTTGGATTCATGGGCGAGATATCGTAGTGATTGACCGTGGCTGGCGCTCCACGGACGGTTGGACGAAATCGTGGAACACTTTGTGATTGATGGCGAGGAATCTTCCAAGGTCATCGAATTGGCAGAGTGGCTTCATGCTTACTTCGATGAGGATCGGTCAAATGCCTGACTCTAGTCCAATAGTCAAAGACACTTTGAACTCGTGGTCGGGGCAGCTCTTCGAAGAAATTACCGATCTACTTGCTGAAGCGCTTTATCAAGACTTTCAACAACATCGGAACGCTACGGTTAATTCCCCTCTGGGAATAAACCATAGAATCATGTTGACGAGTGCCCCAGATAAGACTATGTGACTTCAATCCCTTAAGAGGAAACGACGCTGTCGTGGCAATGAGTGTTGGAATTACCACAGACGGGGGACATTTGCCGGCGGAGTTCATCTGCGTAGTATTCTAGAACTTGACACTCGTCGGCTGTTAGTCCTCCGCTCGCATTCGTGAAGCCAAATAGATGCTCGCATGATTGCATGAACTTTTTAACTTCTGGCCGTACATTATCCATTCGAGAACGTTAACACACGAATGACTATGCGTAAACCATGGGGTACTGACCTTAGGTAAGGTGAAAAATGTCGGCTGCTATCTATGTCAGAAAATCAACTGCACAGACTGGGATGAGTGAAGACGCGCGAGCGGTCGAGCGACAGAAGGCGCGCGCGCTCAAGTATGCTGAGCAGCGCAGCTGGACGGTTGCCCCTGAACATATATTTGAAGA
>CAZNBG010000351.1:0-3852 GCA_964570915.1 uncultured Nitrospira sp.
GGGTGAGACCGAGATGAAGCTCCTCAAGGAGCCGAGGCCCTTCACGCTCCACACTCGGAGGTGCCGCAGCAACGACTTTCTTGGGCTCTGCCTCGATACGGATCGTCCGCGTCGCCAGCTTTTTGTCACCCCAATACAGTTCAAACTGATAGTTTCCTTTTGCTCGCTCTTTGAGTCCTTCGAGTAGGGTCACACCACGAAGCGTGAGTTTCCCCACGTCCGGACGTACAAACCGGCCGCCTTCGCTTTTTCCTGCCGCACCGCCTTCAGGATCAAAAAATCGCCCTTCGAGTCGATAATTCGCACCTTCCATCCCGACGAGTCGATTCTTCAACTCGACTTCCCACGTCAGATACTGCACCTCGTTATCGAGATAGGACTCTTTCTGCTTGGGGAGTGGAGTGCCATCGCGCGAGGTGTTCAGCAACTTGACCGACACGAGTTCCAAAGGGTCGGTACGCAATGCGCGTAAACGCTTCTCACGTTCCCACGGCAGATTAGCCACAAACTGGCGAAACTGCTCTTGTCGTGACTCCGGCAACCACGCTTCGATCTTCTGCCAGGGAATTTGTTCTCCCCAGCGAGCCACCATGTCGCCATTGAATAGCTCTGGAGTCGTCAGCAAACGGTACGCAGCACTCCCCAACAGTCCAAGGAACACGAGTGCGGCAATACGTCGCCCCCAGCGTCGTTTGCGTGGTGGACGCATCTCTTCGGCAATTTCTACTGTGGTACCAACCACTGCATCCAAGGGTTGCAGTGGTTGCGTTGCCGACTTCGAGGCTGCTGGCGGCGCAATCGGAGCCTTCAATCCGCGCCCGTAGAGGAACATTTCTTTGAACGCCTCAGCGCTGTCTGGTCGCTCTTCGGGTTTATAGGCAAGTGCAGCATCAATCGCCTGCGCTAAAAAAGGCGAGGCTTCGGGCTTGAGCGAGTGGACCGGCGGAAAGGAAAACGGGGGATTCTTCTCTGGGTCACGGCCAGTGAGCATATAGTGCATCATTGAGCCCAAGGAATAGACATCAGAACGCTGATCGACGGACCCTGCGTATTGCTCGGGCGGGGCGAACCCCGGCGTACCAATCAGTGTAGCTTTTCCTTGTGGAGTGAAGATGCGAGCGATGCCGAAGTCAATCAGTACGATTCGTCCGCTGGGCGTGAGAATGACGTTCCCTGGTTTCATGTCTCGGTAGATAACCGGCGGCTCAAAGCTGTGAAGGTAAGAGAGGACGTCACAGAGTTCACGGCCAATCTCGACGATACGACTCTCAGCCAGCGAGCCGCCTTGATTGGCCAACTCGTTTTCCAAGTTGGTCCCTTCGATAAAGTCCATTACCAGGTAATGGCAATTGCCTTCACCGAAGCGATCAAAAATAGCCGGAATAGAAGGATGATTCAGCTGCGAAAGCGTGTCGGCTTCACGATGGAAGTATTCAATCGCTCGGGCACGTTCTTCAGGATTGGTGAAACGATCGAAAATCTCTTTTACTGCACAGCGGCGCTCAGCCAAACGTTGATCATTGGCAATATAGACAAGCCCCATACCGCCACCGGCGAGAAAGCGCTCGACACGGTAGCGCCCGGCGAGGAGCGTTCCGGGTTCGAGCTGTCCACTCTCATTTCGCGGCATGGTCGATACACCTCGTTACTCGTGAAATACTACCACTGCAGAGATGTTGTCACTTCCTCCCCCCACATTGGCCGCGACGAGCAGTTCCAACGTCGCATCAGAGGGCTCACGATGACGGCTGAGAATGTCCGCAATAGCCTCATCTTCCACATGCGAGGTTAACCCATCACTGCACAGCAGTAACCGCGATCCCCGGCGGAATGGTCGATTCACAGTGTCAACCATCACCTGATCTTTACTTCCCAAAGAACGGATTAAGACATTGCGATGTTCGTGTGTCCGTGCCTCAGCAGCAGTGAGTTGACCAATCTCAACCAACCGCGCAACGAGGGAGTGGTCACGAGAGACTTGTTGTAATTGTCCCTGCTCCCAGAGATAAATGCGACTGTCTCCCACCCACGCCAATATCATGTGTTGATTATGAATCAGTGCCGCAACGATTGTTGCGCCAAGACCTGCAGCGCTAGGATGTTCTTTGGCATACGCCAGGATCGCTGCGTTTGCCGTTTCAACCGCCTCGCGTAAGCATTGCTCCCATCCTTCCTCTTGTGATGGAGTCTCGGTGCGGACGCGCTCTATATGTCGAGCGACCGTCTCAATCGCCAACGCACTCGCAACTTCTCCGGCTTCTGCTCCACCCATACCGTCAGATACGATATAAAGTCCTGCGAACGTATTACCAGCCACTGTGCCGTGCCCATTTTCCATCACCAACCCGGCATCTTCGTTATTTTCTCGCACTTGGCCGACATCAGTCAGCCAGGCCGAACGGACGAGCGTCTTTTGATTATAGGCCAACAACGCAGACTTAAGGGCATCAAGATGCTCGTAACGATCTTGTGGGTCTAAAGCCAAAGCTTTACGTAAGACTCGTTCCAGGTTCGGGGAGACGATTTTTTCTGGATAGAACACTGGCGGCTCATATTGCACTACCCACCCCTCGATAGGCAGCCGTTTCCCTACTAAGAGAGTGTACAGCAGCGCCCCGATGGCGAAGACATCGGCACGTTCACTCAGCTCTCCAGCCTTATAGACTTCAGGTGCAGCGTAACCATCAGTGACGGGCGGATGTTCATCAGTTTCACTTCTCACCGTCAGAGCGTCCAGCTGCGTTACTCGCACTCGTCCTTCTTTATCGAGCAATACTCCATCCGGCGGCAATTCAAGACAAAGCAAGTTCCGACGATGGAGAAACCCCAGCGCCTGGCAGAGTTGTAATCCCCAGCTTGCCGCCTCACGCTCATTCGTCCGCCCGATACGCTCTGATAATTTGATGCCGGGAATGCGGGGACAGACGAGATAGGCGCGCTCGTCCTGAGCAATCACTCGGTCAGGAATAAGGAACGCCGGATGCTTCAATTCAGCCGTGCGGTCAATGAGCGCCTGGAACGAACCAGCGTCTTCAGTCGCACGCTCGCGGAGTAACACGTTGACACCCGGAGCGTTCGTATCAACGGCTAAGTAACGATTCTCCTGCCCAAGGGGGTCCACGGTCTCGATGGTGTAGGTTTCAGCTACAAGAGTGCCTGGCGTAAGTGGAACTAAAGGTGGAGGCTGCAGCTCACTCTGCAATGCCGCGCCACATGCGGTACAGTAGGTCTCCTCCGCGGGGTTTTCCTGTCCACATTCAGGACAGAGAAGGTCAGTTAATGGAAGCGGAAAGGAGGCCGGTTGTGATACTGCGCTCATGGTTCACCAGCCTCGAAGAAAATGCGATTGTGCCAATTATCCCACAGATACTTTGAAGAACGTCTTACCAACGATAATTTCATCACCGTCTTTCACTTCTGCCGGGGAGCCTGGTTCCAGTCGCTTCCCACGATTAACAAACGTCCCATTCAGGCTGCCGATGTCTTCGACAGTGATCGCACTGCTCACACGAATCAGCGCATGCTTACGAGAAATGCGCGCCTCAGGATCATCATGCTCCATATCAACTTCCGGAAAGGAACCCGAGTCCGGGTCCCAGCGACCTACTAAATTATCACCGGCTTGAAGGGGAAAGACTTTGCCAACTGTCCCACCACGGACGATGGTCAACTGAGCATTTTGTACAGTACCCGCCGAAGGAGTCGGAGCGGATACAGGAGCTGGAGTCGGAGCAACGACGGGGGCTTCAGCAGCAACTTCGGCAGATGAATTCACTTCCGCTGGCGGCACAGGTTCTGGTGAGACATCCGGAGCAGCAGGGGCAGCGGCTGTGGGCTCAGCGGGTACTCCCG
>CAZNBG010000352.1:0-3845 GCA_964570915.1 uncultured Nitrospira sp.
CGTCATTGTACGCCCACGGTGAGTATGATTTGGCCGGATTCGCCGTCGGCGTGGTCGAAAAGTCGAAGATCGTCGATGGCAAAACCATCAAGCCAGGCGACGCGGTCCTTGGATTGGCGTCCGTGGGGTTGCATAGCAATGGGTATTCGCTGGCGCGCCGTGTGTTATTTGACCAGGCGCAGTTGACGGTGGCGAGCCAATTGCCGGAACTCGATCGCCCGCTGGGAGAGGTCTTGCTCACACCGACTAGAATTTATGCCAAGCAGATTCTCTCGCTCGTTCAAGGATTTCCCATCAAGGCGATGGCGCACATTACCGGCGGAGGGATCACGGAAAATCTGCCGAGGGTGTTTCCTGAAGGAGTGCGTGCGAAGATCAGTCGCAAAGCCTGGCCGGTCCCACCGATCTTCGACGTGATGAGCCGTTTAGGACAGGTCGATCGGGAAGAGATGTGCCGGGTGTTCAATATGGGCATCGGGTTAATCCTCGTGGTGCCACCTGCTTCGGTGTCAGGAGTATTGGCCCATGCCGCGACGCTGGGGGACCGAGGATGGCAGATCGGCGAAATCGTGTCTTCCACCGGAGCCGAGCCGGAGGTGGACTATGTCGACTAGTCGAACGACTCCTCTGCGGGTCGCCGTGCTGGCATCCGGCCGCGGCTCGAATTTGCAAGCCATCATCGATGCAATCGAGACGGGGCTGACGCACGCGCAGATCGTCGCCGTCATCAGCAACAAAAAGGATGCAGTGGCGCTCGAGCGAGCCAGAAAACACGGCCTGAACGATCTATTCATCGATCCCAAACCATTTGCCGGACGACCGGACAGTCGTGAAGCTTATGACCTGGTGCTGCTGGACGTGCTTCGGCAACATGACGTGGAACTCGTTCTCCTGGCGGGCTACATGAAGATTGTTACCGCCGTGCTGGTCAACGCCTATGCCAACCACATGATGAACATCCATCCGTCCTTGCTGCCGTCATTTCCCGGTTTGGATGTGCAAAAAAAAGCCATCGATTGGGGCTGCAAGTTGGCGGGATGCACCGTGCATTTTGTCACGGAAGGCGTGGATGAAGGGCCGATCATCATCCAGGCTGCTGTACCGATCCTGGCGCAGGACACTCCCGAAACCCTGGCCGCCAGAATCCTCGTGCAAGAACATAAGATCTATCCTCGCGCCGTACAGCTCTTTGCCGAAGGCCGATTGCGCGTCGACGGTCGCCGTGTCTTCATCGATGCCGCCAAGTCGGACGGGGAGGCTGTGATCAGCTCCTCCTAATCAGTGGCATCCGCATAGACCATCCGTAATCGAGTCTCAATCCTACCGTGGCCGAATGAATGCGGTGTGATCGATCTTACGCTGGCGGAAACTCGAGGGCATGTGTTAATGCTTGGACCGTCAGCGGCGCATTGCCCTCCGATCGATTGTTCACCAAGACATAGGCTCGACGATTCTCTCCCACAGCCTGCTTGATGAGCTTCACCGTTTCTTTCCTCATCTGCGGCAAGGCTTCGACGATCTTGTTGTAGGGGGCCGCCCGTTTGACGGCCTCGTCATGGCTCATGTTGAGCGGCGTGAGCAGGCGTATAACAGCAAACGGTGCTGTGAAACGTTCTTCCATTCGTGTGTGTTGGTACAGGAGTCCCGGCATGTAGGACCAGTGGTTGTACACGTGGGCCACCCCATGGGTCTCTAGGACCTTTCTGTATTCTAGACCCAGCATCCCGGCATTCCGGATTTCCACCGCATAGCGAAGGTCTTGCGGTAATTGACCGAAGAACCGGTCCAGTTGTGAGCAAAACTCACCCGTGGGCATTCCGTGTCGCTGAAATTCGAAGAGCAACAATCCCAGGTGCGGTTCAAAATTAGCCTCCCGATAAGGCGTGAGGACAAGTTCCTTGAACAGCTTCGCATCAAGAAAGCGCGGGTTCGCTTGCCCGGTCTTAGAGCCATAACGAGCCAGTGTGGGAAAGGTGTGGACGGTGATCTCCTCCCAGACCTTGAAACACATCTCGAAGTCTTCCGGAATCTGGTTGAGATAGTAACGGAGTTGGTTGGTTGTGGGTGGTCGGTAGAAAGTGGAATCGTTGCCGACCGTGCGAAACAGTGGTTCCCCGTTGTGAAGGTACTGGCAATATTCCCCTAAACATTCTCGGGCAAACGCCGTCTTTGCGTACCGTCGCTGATAGATGTGACCTTTCCAGCCTTCGTAGGTCCATGTCGAGGTGCCGAATCGAATCAGAGGGGAGAGCGGCATGGGTGCGCGATTGTACTGGAAGAGAACCACAGGAACTAGGGCTACTCCGAGGTCCCGAAGCGCATACAGTCTCCTATCGTTGAGGAACCTTTCGAAGGTGAACATTCGACACTTGGGAGGCTGCTATGGGTCGGACAGACTCGCACCGTATTGCGCCTCTTCCTTTCGAGCGCATCTTGATGGATCTCCGCCCATTGCGGCAGTACCGGCTACCCAATGGACAGCGATCAAAATTCAAAAATCGGCAAGCGGCGCTGCTGGGGATGGGAACGCGAATGGGCCGAGCATTGCTCAGACGAATGTCCGTTGACAAGAGTCAAGGACGAACATCCGGGCATCTCAAACAGAAGCCCGCCGAAACGCGTTAGAAAACGCTTTCGTGTCCAACACGCGTTACGAAGCCGTCTGTTCAATTGCTCAACCGAGGCACTCTCCGGAGGTCATACGGAAACGGGCAGAGATTGTTCTCCCTGCCCGTCATACCTTGGCCGTCGGTGTGGGATACGTTATTTGGCTTCATTCAGGTGCGTGAGGGCGGCTTCGGCATGCTCGGTTGCTGCGTCGGCGTGGCCCGCCTTCCCATGCTCTACAGCCTCGTTGAGATGATTAATCGCTTCGGTTAAATGCGGGTTCTTGCCTCCCCGTTCAGCATGATTCCGTGCTTTTTCCGCATGCGTCACGACCGCGTCAGCGTGGCCCTGCTTGCCATGGTCCACCGCTTCTTTCGCGTGCATGATAGCATCCTTCACGTTCCCGGCGGGGGACGGTTGAGCGTTCAGTATAGGTGCGCTGGCGAACATTCCAAGTGCGACACCAATGAGAGCACCACGGTAGAATCTGCTGGTCATCCTTGCCTCCCTTGTGTTGGTTAGACTTCACTGCCTCAAAACACTGTAGGAAACTCCAATTTACATGAGCGAGTGCCTGCTGTTGTCTTCTCTCCATGACGGAGGCGCATTCCCGTCATGTCCCGCCGCCGGCTTTTCCCCAGGAGATCGTCAGCGGGTGATGTGGATTCAGTGGAGGGCACGGAAATATCCCCTCGTTGGCGCCAGTGTTTCGCTTTGAATTACGCGGGGTTGTTCTCGCAGCGTAGAATGGTTCTTCCCGCATAATTGAACTGGGCCCTACAGTATCGAACCTCGTAAATGAATGCAACCAATTGTTATCCTGGACTCCTACAGCTAAACGATCTTCTTCTTCGGTCTTCGCTGCGTGATCTTCACCTTTTCGCGTGAAGGTCGATTGGCGAAGGCACCGATGAGCCGTATGCGACATTATGTCAAGATGACGCGAGGTATGCCGACAAACTGTCTGCAAAGAGAGCGTTCTTACCAAGGTGTTAAGACTGAGTGGTTCTCATGGAGCGATAGCGTAAGACTCAGGCGGGCTATCTATCTTTGCTACATCCAATGTTCCACAGAATGGCAGCGGCGCTTTTGGGTGCAACCGGACTCCACTTGTTGCGTTCGTTATCACCTGCGAGCATCACCTTACCATGTCCCATGTTGTCTGAGTGATATTTGTACGAAAGGTGACGGGAGCGATGTTCTGCGCAGTCGAACTGCTGCTGCCATGTGGCAGACAA
>CAZNBG010000353.1:0-3826 GCA_964570915.1 uncultured Nitrospira sp.
GAGACGGATGGGAGGTTCGTTGGATCGGTCCATCGATGGGTGCGTTTCGGAGATGGACCAAAGGTATTATTCGCAGGCGGGGGATTCTCAGTTGGGACCATCTATCAACAGGGGTTCCTCCGCGCCGGCATCCGACGATTACAAATCATTCCGACGCTCTATTCCGGGGAGTGGGGAGACGTGAGTGCACGGGCCTCCGTCCTGGGACGAATCAGTTATCAGGACAACGGAGCGGTCCTGCATGCCATTCGGCATACCGCGGGACTGATGCAGCCGTCTCTGGCGGTTGGTCAGTACCGGACGACCAACAACGGTGAAACCATCCCGACCTGGGAAATCGAGTTGGCCCTCATGTGGGATTCCGGGATTTTTGTGAATACGGTCGGGAGAAGCCAGGCACAATTTGCCTGGGCCATCGCGTTCTCGGCCGGTCCGGTGCGGTTGGAAACGTGGAACGATAGTATGGGAAACATTGTCGAGCGTGACTTCGGGCCAACGTATGGCGTGACGTTGACCGTGGATGCCCTGCGAGTCTGGAACTTTATCCAGGACAGACGGATGAAACCCTCATCATGAATGTCGCCGGTGCGACTACGCCCTAGGGCACGGCAAAGGTAATGTTGAACCCAAGACCTCTTGCTCGCGCTGTTCGAGGAAATTGATTAAGCGAGCATAGTCGAATTCATCCATTCGCATGAATTCCCACCCTGCCTCATATCCATCGGCCCAGCGCACAATGGCGGAATGGATTAAGATGTGCTGATAGTTCCCCCCTTCCGGGAGGATAAGAAAAATGGGCTTGTCTAATCCGACGGGCACCGGGCGTTCAACTGTCACGCGCCCGCCCGTTTCTGACAGATCCCATACTCTTCCATCGATCAGTGTGTCATCGGTGACGCAATAGAACTGACACTGAACGGGAGTCCGTAACTCTTTGCGAACGGTGTAGGGCTTCATGAGTGTCCCTCCTAGTTCAGGCCGTAAGATTCAGCGCACCCTCTATGAACAAAGCTATTAGAATTGCGCCGAGATGTCATGCCACCTCCGAGGGGGTGAAGAAGCGACAGAGGTAGGGGTAGAAGAGCGTGGCGAGAGTCCTCTGATCGAATATGTCCTTGCGTTGAAAAGAACCAAAAAGAAGAACGCAGCACGCACATGGACTGAGGCGAACTTTCTGCGTCAAGCGATTGACTATCATGAAGGTGGAAAGGCCTAGAGGACATACATCCTAAGTACATAGCTCCGCAAGTCATCAAGGAGACCCGCCCATGACCCCTGAACAACTCGACGACATCAAACAGAAAGCGACACATATTGCGGTGAATACTGGTAAGTCGTCTGAGGAATGTGTAGTGCTGGCCACATTGGAATATGTGTGGGATGAGTATTGCCGATTGTGTGAGGAGAGCATAACCGCTAGCGCGGCCTGCTATGAGCTTGGAGAATGGCTTCAAGACCAACGCAAGGGATCAAGATGGTAAAGTCTGCTCGATACCCAGGCTTGTACTGTACCGCTCATAGACATTAGTGAATGGAGATGAGACCGTTGGAGATGGCATATTTAGTGAGTTCGGCGGCGGTTCTCAGACTCAACTTTTTCATGATTGTTGTCTTATGGAATTCGACGGTCTTAATGGATATGTTCAAGACAGCAGCTACTTCTTTGACCGCTTTGCCCTCGGCCACGAGTTGGAGTACTTCCCGTTGGCGTGGACTCAATTCTAGAGCAAACCCCCTGATTGCACTGGCGTTGTCCGGCGTCGGATAGACGGCTTGGTCCGCCAAACCGTGAGCGATGATTGGAGAGACATAGGTATTGTTTTTGAGTGCTTCTCTGATCGCATGCGCCAGATCGGAACCCACTGATTGCTTGAGAACATATCCAGACACTCCAATGCGAAATGCTTCTGTGACAAAACAGGACTCCGAATGCATGGTGAGAATCACGATCTTGATGTTGGGATTAAGTTTACGGATTTGCCGGGATGCCTCCAGGCCATTGAGCAAAGGAAGTGAAATGTCCACAACGGCCACATCGGGAGGGCGCGCTTGAATGGATATGATGAGAGCACGGCCATCGGGGACGATTCCGATCAGATTGAATTCCCCTTCCAGTAATTTCTGAATTCCTTCAGCCACCAGCACATGATCATCGGCTAGTAAGACGGTAGGCCTCTCATTCATTGACCAATCTCCTTGATCATCGATATCCGAAAGTATCTTGCCTTTGTGTCATAAACATCCGGCTCCTGCGGCAGCAACCGCATTGGATCCGGCACCAATGAGAAAGAGGGGAGCTGACAGGAGAGTCAATGATACTGGAAATGCCGGGGGAAGGGCATTAGGTAAATGGAGACTGTCCCCTTCGATGTGAGGTGTTAACGGACGAAACCGAAGACTTGTAAATTTAATTTAATGAAAAGTTTCCGTTCCTGTTACCGGCAGAAAGAATAGGATTTGCGAAGCGGCCATTGCTGGTAGTCAAAGGAACGTGACCATGCACATACAGGAAGCTCGACAGTTAAGAAGACGATGGCAACAAAAAGGCAACCTGCCGTGTGACCATCAACACATAGTCACAGTATATAATCTACGTATAGATGCGGTAGATGAAGTGTGCATGCGATGCGGGAAGGCCTTCTATCAAGACCGAGGGTCGGTACAATGCAGGAGTTGCAGCGTACGCTTTCTCAAGACGCAATTGACCACTCGTGGTCAATGTCTATCCTGCGCCCAAGCGAATACGCCGCTCAGGTTTGACTGAACCGAGAGCTGAGCCTCATCCTCTTCTTCATACCTCGGACGTTGACTAGGTCTCCCTGCCGCCGCCCTCTGGCTAGAATATGTTGCCAGGGCGAGTCCCTATTAACCTAAACGCGGAAGGAGCATGCTATGTCGAAACAGTCAGCGGAACACCACAAGAAGGCCGCCGAACATCACGAGTCTGCGGCACATCATCATAAAGAAGCCGCCAAGCACCATGACGCTGGGGCGCACGAAAAGGCGGCGCATCATGCCCATCTCGCACATGGGCATCAGACGCATGCCACGCACCATGCGTCGGAAGGTGCGAAGCAGCATATCGAACATCACGGCAAGAAATAGGGATCCAGAGAAGAGAGTTCAGCGAAGATGTCCTCCGTATCATCGCTGAATGAGGTTGCTTCACGAGCGCCTGTTTGTGAAGCAACCTCTCCATTGTGGAGCTGAAATAGGGTGAATTGGCAGAACAGGTTCTCAGAGTCTAAAGAGGGGTATCCATGCTCATGGACGAAGCGATACGGTTGAGAAAGCACTGGCTGGAAAATGGCGATCCGCCCTGTCAGCATACCAAGCGCATGAAGGAATATTATTCTTCAGGCGAAGACACAGGAAAGGAGGTGTGTACTCACTGCGGTCAAATCTTCACGCGCTATGACGCTCCCCGCCTTCAGGGCAAATTCCTCATCAAGAATGTCCGGTCAGAACAATCATGACGGCCGCCGGACTCACCCGAACCACTCAGGATCATGGACCGCTCCGGATTGACGTTCTGTGGCCAGGATCGGCGCGGGCTGTTCCAGCACATGGTGCACGATGGCAATCAGATCGTCCCGTTGGAACGGCTTGGCCAAAAATGGGAAGGTCCCTCGTTTAATGCCATGGCTGGCCAGTTCTTTCTCGGGGTTCCCCGACATCAGAATGATGCGGAGGCCGCTCCGAATCATCGTTGCGCGGATCGCCAGGTCATAGCCATTCAGGTGCGGGAATGGGTTGTCTGTTGAGGCTAACTGAAACCCCGGCGGAGGGAGCACCAGGGTGGGAAGTAAGAGTACGATGGGCCCAC
>CAZNBG010000354.1:0-3824 GCA_964570915.1 uncultured Nitrospira sp.
GTCGGCGGCTCCAAGGAAAACTGCGGGTTCTGTTGCGGACACGTCCGGGTTCTCAATTTGATTCCCGCCTCCATGTGATCCCCTTCGGGGAGATCCAGCGTAAGATTGTTGTGAATACACCCGCCCCATTCCGTGTCGTGCTGTATAGGCGGATGATGGTCAGAGTCGCTGAGGAACTGGCCAGGAAGGAGCACTGTTGGGCGCTGGTGACCGGTGATAGTCTGGGCCAAGTAGCCTCACAAACACCCCAGAACCTCTGTGCGATTGAAGACGCAGCGGAATTGCCGATTCTCCGTCCACTCATTGGAATGGATAAGCGCGAAATTGTCGATGAGGCCAAACGCATCGGGACATACGAAACCTCCATCGAACCGGACCAGGACTGCTGCAAACTATTTGTGCCGCCCCATCCCAGCACCAAAACTCGCCTCGACGATGTGCGAAAGATCGAGCGCATGCTGGATGTGCCCTCCTTGGTCAAACAAGGGCTGGAGAAGGCTGAGCTGACCGAATTTTCGTTTCCTTCTTCAGCTGAAGCCATTGCAAAACCTCATCGGCCAAGGTAAGCTCGGCACGCCCATCGAGCATGTTGTCCTCACCTGCTCGAGAATCAAACACGCCGACGATCGATCATACCGGAGAGGTGCGAGAGCGGCCGAATCGGGCAGTCTCGAAAACTGCTGTCGGGGTAACTCGACCGTGGGTTCGAATCCCACCCTCTCCGCCATACCGCACTTCGTGTGTACCGCCGGCTCACCAGGCGTAGCCTCTCTTCATTGTCGCCGACGGATACACACCTTTGGTGGTGGAATTTCGCTCACCATATCTGCCAGACTAACACCGCTTCATCCCAATTGAGATTGGGAGTTTTTCGCTTTCTGCGCAAGCACTTTGCGCAATTCCACCATCGCCAAGGTATCTCTCGCGCAGTACCGTAGCAGCGCGTCCTGGATCGCAGCCCGTTCGACCCAGTCAGTTTCCAGAAACACCATCTGGTAGTATTGAGCGGCTGCCTGCCCTCCTGCTCGAATCACGAGATCGTCATACCCCAGCGATGGCACCACAGCCGGCAAGACAGATTTAATCGAGTACGATCCGTTGAAGGCGGGATGATAATAGTGGTTCTTGATGACGGGAAGCAGGTCCCAGATTCGCTTCACAATCGCTTTGAACGCCGACTTGAACTCAGGAAAGGTCTCCACAAGTTGGCGTAGGACGGCCTCCTCATAAGATGAGTACACAACGATACTGCCTTCCTCGCCTAGCGATTCAATCAACGCCTCAGCCCAACGCCTGCGGGGCTCCGACGCTTCGGTATGAAGAAAGTCCTGATGCGACACCTCACCGGATTCCACTTCAATGTGATTGGACCACTGAACCGGAATAGGCTGATACGGCCTGGTCTCAGGGAACCGCGGCCGCGCCAGCATGACCGTCTCAACATCCACGTGATGCACGGGATACTTCACCGAGCGAAGGATCCGGCCCAATTCCGGCGAGATCCACTCGATATTGTCTTTGACCTTTTGTTGCACATCGGACAGGTTCGTTCCATCCGGAATTTCGTCGATTGCCGTAATGCCCTGTTGTACAAGCTGACTCACAATCTCCTTTTTCCCCGGCAAGTAATAGATCCAGCGCGACGGTTTTTTTTGCGTACAATAAGACCAAAATGGGCAATCATGGGGCGCGTGACAATGCCGATCCGGCTCTATGACCGGCGGCTGCGGCGACGACACGACTGCTTTCATAGCGGCCAACTGCTTCGAAACCTGTCCGCGCCGATGCGTCACGGCTTCCGACACATCTTCAATCGAGAAAAGCGCCTGCAGGTCAACCTCTCCGCCCTTGTAGAGATATCCTGTATCGATATGCATGAGACACGTCGCACCAAGCTGCACCCCGGCACCCTGTACAACATGGCTTTGAATGGACAAATCATCAAGGTGCACCTCTTTCACTCTCGTCGATGACTTCACTTCGATCAAACGCCAGGATGGCGAGACTTGCCCACCAGTCTGTATCCGTTCCAGGATATCCACACGCACCAGCACCCCGTCATATTCGAACGCTGCCTCAAAGATGGCCTCGACGGAAGGATCGTGAAGCAAGGCTGCGGTCTCTGCGATCGCCGTCTGTCGTTGACGATATCCGGCCTTCACCAACACGCCGCCGTGAAAACGTGCCTGCGCGAGAATGCCAATTTCGGTCCCCATATCCAGAATCGCTTGGGTTGACGCGTCCGGCGGGGTCGCCAATTCAGGACGATGAATTTCCAGATACACCCGCTTGTGACATTGCAAGCCTGAAAGAAATTTAGATTTCGACAAGCGAGGCGGTGTGGAAGCGTCGAATAATCCGTTGCGAGAATCGGCCATCATCATGCGAGTCGCGATACGATCAATGAATTCTCAAAAGGTGAGAGAAGGAACTCTGTTAGGATAGCGTCCCATGGTCAAAAGTGTCACCCAGATCAGACGGTCCGTGCTCGCCCTGGCATTCCCCGTCACCGTCAGCAGTCTCCTTCAGCGGGCCGAAGGCATTGTAGCAGTATTCTTAGTCGGCGGTCTGGGCGCAACCTCGATCGCGGCGGTTGGGTTAGGTCAGCTCCTGGCCTTTGTCGCGACGACCTTGGTTTCCGGAATTTCAGTCGGCACGAATGTTATCGTCGCGCAACTGTGGGGCGCCAGACGCCGGCAGGACGCGGGAGAGGCCGCGCGGCATTTTCTCTGGCTTTCAATCGGCGTGTCGCTGGCCTTGGCCGCCGTTGGGATGGCCGGCAATGGCTTTGTGATGCAACAACTGGGTGCGGAGCCGGCTGTCATTGAGCTCGCGCTCCCCTATTCCACACTCATCTTCCTTGTGATTCCGTGCACCGTCCTCATACAAGTCTTGTCGTCAATTCTTCAGGGCACGGGCGATACACGCACCCCGATGTTCGCGATGATCGGTGTCAACGTTCTCCATATTCTTGTCGCCTATCCACTCATCTATCGGCGATGGGTAATTACGGCGCTGCGCCTCCAGGGGATCTATCTCGCGCTCGCAACCTTCGCGCTGGCGAGCACCCTCTATCTGTTGTTGCAGTGTCGCCCCATCTTGAAATCATCCTCCACGCTCCGCCTTGACCTGATCCGATCGATCTGGGATGTCGGCGCGTCGGTTTCCGGTGAGCGGATCGTCCAACAGGCGGGAATTTTCGTCTACACCAAGCTAGTCCTGTTGTACGGCACCGTCGCTTATGCCGCCCACCAAGTCGGTTTGTCGATTGAATCACTCTCATTTTTACCCGGGTACGGGCTCGCCATCGCCGCCGCGACCATGGTGGGGCAAAGCATCGGAGCGGGAAAGTACGCCAGGGCCAAGCTGGAGAATTGGGAGGCCAACCGGATTGCCATTGTTCTGATGGCCTGCATGGGGATCATTTTCTTCTTTTTCCCTTATGCGCTGCTCCGTGCGTTCACAACCGATGAGGCAGTGATCGAGCTTGGCACCATGTTTTTGAAAATCGTCGCCTTGTTACAGGTCCCACTGGCTCTCACCATGGTCTTGGCCGGATCGTTACGCGGCGCAGGCGACACCCGGTTCATTATGGGCGCCACTGTGATTGGCATGTGGGGCGTCCGAGTGCCGCTGGCACTGATCGCCGCTCTCTGGATGCGTCAGTCGGTGTTATACATCTGGATCGCGATGATTGCGGACTGGACGGTACGGATGGGACTCTTGCTCTGGCGATACCAATCGGAACGCTGGAGACAGATTCAAGTGATTCGCTAGATAGATCGGGCAGTTTCCCTCAAAGCAATCTCTCCGAAACGATTTTT
>CAZNBG010000355.1:0-3817 GCA_964570915.1 uncultured Nitrospira sp.
TATCCCGGAAGGCGTAATTTCGTGGGGTTTGGAAAGCAAACGGTAAATCGGGGGAGATGAATGAAAAGGGAATAGAGGATGAAGAACTATTCATGAAGCGGAGCATCACGGGGCAGCAATCGCATACTGGCGAACAATCCTCCCAGAGTGGAATGCACCTAAGATGATTCAAGCACTCATGTATGGGTTGCGCCGACGCGAACAAAGGAACAGCGCAACATAAAAAACCTCACCAGAGGCTATGGCCACTTAAAGGCATCCGGGGTTTCAGCTAGGCGCCTATCTATTCAGCATTGCTTAAAATGAGAGTGATACGCTCAGTATTCGTGAGGTCGCAAAGGCAGTTGGAATTTCATAGGAGGCTTCTATGACGGCGGTAAGGAAACTGTCAGATCCTGAGATAAGAGAACGCTTGAAAAACCTGAACGCTTGGTTTGTAGATCACGGAAAGCTCTACAAGGAGTATAAATTTAAAGATTTTGTGACGGCATTCGCATTCATGACCAAGGTGGCTCAAGCAGCCGAGGCTGCCGCGCATCATCCGGAGTGGTTCAACGTCTATGACATAGTGAAGATTCACCTGTCGACGCACGATGTGGACGGTATCAGCGAGCGTGATTTTGACCTAGCCCAAAAGATCGACCATATCTCCCAAGGTTAAATATGGCCCCTCCCGGATCAGATCGGGGTGCTGAACTGCTCGCAGAATCTCTCCATGCGCTTCGAACCAAGATACTCTGCAAACTTCAGCTCGAAAGGCATGAGGGTGGCTGTCCTGGCAGGAAGGATGGAGTTTTTTCAAATCGAACGTTCGGGACGATTCTTCAACCTTTTCCGGTCCTCATCCAGGTAGTCGATAATACGTCACGAGAGCGTGCTGTCCGCATTTCTCGCACATGCCGTCCTCGTTGGTGGGACCAAAATCAGAGGCCGGTCGAGGTGCGAAGAGATGGGCATCGAGGAACTGTTTCTCTTTCGCCGTCTTCGCTGTAGCCGGAAATAACTTGTCGATGCATCTTTGGCAGTATTTGGCGGTTTCTATCATGATGGACTCCTCTTTATCTTTTCACGCTGTTCCCCCGCGTCAGGCCACCGGAGACGATGGCTCACTAAAGGGGAGAGGATCAATAGAGCGGCGGCTGCTTTGCCCGTTTGAGGATTCCGTCCTGGGCGAGCGCGCCTATGCCGGACTGTAAGCTTACCAACGCCGGAGATGATGATCGGTTCACCTGCTTGAAGGGCGGTCTTGAGGAGTTCCAGAATTCATTCCAGCAACCTAACTGCTTCTTCCATCGAGAATCCCGCTTGCTGATGAATTCGCATGGCAATATCCGCCGTTCGCATAGCCCTATTACTTTCCTTCGGCAGGCGCCTCTTGTTTACGAGCGTATTCCGTATCCATGAACGAGGTCGACGTCTAAATGACTGACCATACCGCACTTCTGCAAGTGCTCTATGAAGTTCCATAGTAAGAGAAGGTGTTTCAAACCGCGTTTAGATGATTGGCTTCATTACTGATAGCGGTCGGCGATCTCTTTTGGCTGGCGCCGCAGCCATCGTCTCCATGGGTTTGTTTCGAACCGTTCGCGAAGCCACTCCTCATCCCAGTATTGGGCCACGATGGGATCAAAGTCGAAACGTTCGGGCAGCAGTCGCCAGTGATGAATCTTCCGGCGGACAAAGGTGCGCGGGGCCCGCTTCCGGCGACACCAGGTATAGATTACTTCATCCTCGCTTGGACGATAGATCTCGACCACCCGCTCCGTAACCGTGCCGGATTTGTCTTCGTAACGGATCCAGATCGGTTGGCCGGCCTCGAACGCACGGCGTTCGTCCTCGGCTGTGAATAGCCGACTGTGCGGCTCCGGTATGTCGACGGGCTCAGCAGGTTCCACGCTGAGAGTGGCTCTCGTCTGTGATGGTGTGTCCTGGTGATGCGGGCTGGCATTGACTTTGCGCTGACGTGACGAGCGGCGAAATCCAATCCAAGCACCCAAGCCCATTAATACAGTGAGACACAGAATGAGAATGTCCATGCGTCCGCTCTAACGGCTATTCGCCGCCCGAATGCAGGAAGCTTCAGATTCAAGGTCTAGGTGGTGGCAGTCGGTGACCGGTTACCCGGCTGTCCCTCGCGAACCTTAACACATGAGGCTTGACAGGATCTTCCCGGTCAGAACCCGTGGCCGATGCGCACATGTAGGGAAGGGCGAGATTAGGTCAAAGGCGGATGGAAGACCGAGGTGATAAACAAGGAGAGACGTAAAGATGAATGTCGATCGACGCAAAAAGAGCGGAGGGTCGAAAGGTATAATTCTGGTACGAAGGGCATTAACAAAGGATCTGCACAGATCGATGCGGTGAGCAGATCAGATGGCGTGAAGAGACTCAACAGGGTAACTGGCAGGCCGAACATCTGCACCAACACACAGATGCAAAGGAAGACGATGAGGTACACGGTTATTCGTGAACGAGCGAGTAATCTTATAGGGGCTTGAATGGTCCGCCCGGCGTGCTTCACTTACTTCCCCTTCGTCAACAGATCCCTCTTTTCGAGTCCCAAATCTAGACCGCTGGCGCGTACGTCAACGTTATCCAGCCGACAAACCAGGAATCTCGCCGTCAATACTGAGTTTGCCAGAGTCGATACAGATGGTCTCGGCTTCGTCCTTAGTCGCACATGCTTCGGCGTAAGCTTAAAATTCGCCAAGCCACCACATAAGCTTTAGGTTAGTCGGAACTCTTTATAGAGCGTGAGCGCTTCTTAAGGGCAATTTGCAAAGACAGAATTTCTCCATGCGGGAGACATACAATCCATTTGGCGCTGCCGGAGCGTGCCATCCGGTTGGCGTCCGGCGTGTGCGCGCACTTCTCTCTCCAGCGCGTCATCAACGAGCGCCTCGATCTCAGCATCGTTCAAGCTTGGATATTCTTGTCGCAACTTGAGCTGAAGGGCCGGACGTTCGACCACGATGTACCGTTCGCGGGAGAGGCGTGCACCCTCTAGGGCTTGCTGATACATAGCCTTGCGTTCTGCGGTCCAATAACTCCCGCTTTGATCGATAGCGTTATCAGACCGTGATCCGACACATCCACTTAGAAAGATGAGGATCAAGGCCAATGCGAGTCTCATGGCACTCGTGCCTGTAGTGTGTTAACTTCCCGGTCAGTTAATCAGCTCACTTCCCCTTCGGCAGCAACCCGTTACGCTCAGTCAGGATTCTCGTTCTCTCTGTCGCCTCGTTAACGACCAGACCAACGCGACCGCCCAGCCGATCACCGTCCATCCGAAAGAGAGATTCACGACCAAAATCGAGATGCAGTTGGAATGCCCTCGTCCGAGGGCGATAAACGAGGGAATGCAATAGACAAACGCCGTGCCCAAAACGTAGAGGCCAGTGACGATATCATCGTCCATGGGTCACACCCTTCATTCGGGGTCATATGGCTATCTCTTCTATTCGCCCTTCGGCAACTGTCCCTTCTTTTCGAGTTCCTGAATCGTTCTCTCAATCAGTTCAAGCACCATCTCTTTCACGGTCTTCTGCTCGGCTGCTGCGGCCATTTTAAGCCGGTATAAGGTTTCCCGAGGAATTTCCCGTCGAGGCTGAAACGATCATGGCGATCACTGGTCACCGTTCTGCGGAGACGTGCTGGCGCTATCGGAGTATAAAGCCAGAACGGCTCGATGCTGCGGGTAACACGTAATAGCATCTGCTTCGGCTCCGACAGTCTAAGTCCTCAGATAATTTAAGCTGTGAGAGAAATGGTGCCGAGGGACAGAATTGAACTGTCGACACCAGCCTTTTCAGGGCTG
>CAZNBG010000356.1:0-3813 GCA_964570915.1 uncultured Nitrospira sp.
AACGGGGGCGTCTGTTGGTAGGTGGATAAGGGTGGGGGGTGGCTGGTTGGGTGGGGGAGGTGGATGCGAACATTCGAGGTGTTGAAATGATGACCGGGCAAAATATCATCTGCTTTGCGAATGACTGGGATGCCGATCCGACGAGTAAACATCAGGTCATGAAGCTCCTGGCAGGGAAAAACCGTGTGCTGTGGGTAGAATCTATTGGCCTACGACGGCCTGGAGCCTCGAAAGGTGATGCTTCTCGTATTCTGAAAAAGATCGGCAAGTTCGCGCGAGGGCCGGTGTGTGTGGCGCCTAATTTGTACGTCGTCACACCGCTGGTAATTCCTTTCCACGGCGTGAAATCGGTACAAGCTTTCAACGCATGGTTTCTCGCCAGCTATATTCGTGGGCAAGCCAGGCGATTAGACATGAGCAATTTCCAGCTCTGGACATTTCTTCCTACGACCGCACCGGTCATTCGTTATTTGAATCCTCAGAAAGTCATCTATTACTGCGTCGATGAATGGTCTGCCTTTAGTTTTCTCGATGGTAGGCTGATGGAACAAATGGAGACGGATTTGATTAAGCGGAGCGATGTGGTAATTGCTTCGGCGGAAAAGCTGTATGCCAGCAAGCGGCATCTGAATCCACGGACCTATCTGGTTCCTCACGGTGTCGATGGTGAACATTTCGGAAAAGCACTCTTGCCAAGTACGGCTGTGCCTAAAGAATTGGAGGGCCTGCCGAAGCCAATTATTGGATTTTGGGGGCTTATACATGAATGGATTGATATTGACCTCATCCATTATGCCGCAACTCAGCGTCCGGAATGGTCGTTCGTATTGATCGGCAAGGCCGGAATGGATTGCAGCGCTTTGAAACAGCTCAGCAACGTCTACTTGTTGGGGGTTCGGTCATATGCCACGCTTCCGGCATTTGCGAAAGGGTTTTCCGTAGGCATTATGCCGTTCAAGATCAACCGGTTGACGGAGAATGTGAATCCCATCAAGCTGCGGGAGTATCTAGCTGCGGGGCTTCCAGTGGTTTCGACTCCTCTGGAGGAAGCACGGATTTATGCGCAGGCGGTACGATTCGGTTCGAATGGCGACGAATTCGTTAAGGCACTGGATCTTGCGGTGAAGGACAATTCGCAAGATTCCATTCAAAGTAGACTGGAATCTGTGAAGGAAGATACCTGGGCGGCTCGAGTCGATCAAATCTCGAACTATCTGGAAGACGTTGGTAGCCGACCAAGTAGGCGCTAGGGTGGTGGGTCGTGATGCCCGATAGGTCGCAGCTCAGTGATCGCGGGTCAGCAGGGCTTTCGGCTGCCCCGGTTCGTGTATTCATTGTTGCTGATCATATCGGAGGCGGGACTGGGCGGCATATTCTTTCCCTGCTGGAATCCTTTGACCCTTCCCGTGTGTCCGCGGTCGTTGCTAGTGAGGGGAGGGTCCATGGAGAAAGCCTCGCCGTGCAGCAGGTTAAACTTATCCCACGGCTATCGCACTTTCATCGATTTCCATTTGCACAAGTTCACAGTCTGCTGGCTCTCGTCAAGGAACTTCGTCGTGTGCCGGTCGATGTCTTGCACGTCTATGGGTTCTGGCCCATCCTGTATGGTCGGTTCCTGAAGATTGTTGGCCTAGCCCCTCACCTCGTGGAGAACCGGGAGGATGACGGGCATAATTGGGGGTGGCATTGCTACTGGATGCTTCGGCTTGGCCGTAAGATCCCTGACAGAGTTGTGTGTATCTCGCGGTCGGTCAAGGAACATGTCGCTGAGAGGGAGCAGCTCGGTCGGGCCATCGAAGTCATTGAGAATGGGGCCGTTCGCACCGGAGTGAAGTACACAAGGGATGAGGCGCGTCGGCTGCTGGGTCTCCCGACCGAAGCCTTTGTGATTGGCACCGTGGTGTCGCAACTTGATCGTCCTATCAAGGGCATTCGATATCTGGTCCAGGCCATACCGGAAATTCTTCGCCAGGATCCGGACGCGTGGGTTGTGATACTGGGTGAGTATTCACCGGATAGCCTTGTGGTGCAAGAACTTTGCCGGCAACAGGTGATGCATCGAGTTGTGCTGGCTGGCTATCGTAATGATGCTACCGATTTGTATCCGGCGATGGATGTCTCGGTTCTTCCGTCCCTCTCCGAGGGCTTGTCCATGACCATTCTTGAGGCGATGCGTTATGCGATCCCTGTTGTTGCGACGAGCGTCGGTGGGAATCCAGAACTGGAGATAGATGGGGTGACCGGATTTCTGGTTGAGCCACGAGATCCCGATGCGCTTTCTCGGCGGATCATTGGCCTCGCTGGTGATCGAGGCCTTTGCAAAGCCCTGGGCCAAAAGGGCAGCGAGCGTTTCGAGCAAGCGTTTAACATCAAACGGACGGCACGACGGTATGAACAACTTTATACGACAGTGATTCTAGAGCATGGCGTGCGCGTTTGAGTCCAAATGAACGATCCCCTGGGATTATTCATTATTCCAGATGCGACAAGTGAGAAACGAGCTATCTTTACGAAGTGGAAAAGTATATAAAAAAAGAGGTTTGAAGATCTGAATAGTTCTTCTGACGCTGCTCGGTTGCATTTTGGTCCGCCGGATCCGAAATGTACGAATTCATTCGAAGATTGATCAAAAGATATTGGAAACATGACCAGGTGCAAGAACTCGTTCGCAGAGGCCTTGTTGTTGGAGCAAATTTCTCGATGCAAGAAGGAGTATTCATCGATTATAGCCATTGTTGGCATATTTCAATAGGCGATCATGTCACATTGGCTCCGTATGTCAGAATCATCGCGCATGATGCGAGCACGAAGAAGTTTATTGGTGTTACCCGGTTGGGAAAGGTGCGCATTGGGAATCGAGTATTTGTCGGGGCCTCATCTATCATTCTGCCGGGAATTGAAATAGGGGATGATGTCATCATCGGCGCGGGCAGCATCGTGACAAAATCAGTCCCTGGCGGAGTTGTGGTAGCGGGCAACCCCGCGAAGGTCATAGGATCTATCGATGAATTTCTCTCAAGAAGAAGAAGGGAAATGCAGGACAGCCCAAATTTTAGCGCGGAGTATGCGGCTGATGAAATATCAGATGCCATGAAAAATGAAATGAACGAAAAAATGGCAAAGCGATATGGATATGTCGTTTGAGTTGTATGACGGTAGGATTACTAATAAATTAGGCCGAAGGACCTCTTTAATCCATTCGGTTGTCGTCCTTGCCTGTGATCGCAATAGCCTCGCGTGCAATTGAGGGCATCGGGCGGCTCGATTAAAAAGCGTACGGGTTAACTGTTTTGGTAGTTGTACGGATTGCGCCGAGTGAGCTCATGCGCGTTAACATATCCCTCAAGTCTGATCTATACTCTCTCAGCTACGTGTCTCGGCTGCTTGTCAATAATTCTCCGCGCCCGTTAATGAATGTTCATTAAGGGGATGTAATTTTAACATTCTGAGGTGGGGCGGGAGGTGTAACGTCACCACCAGTGCTACCACCGCTACCACCCGCTCGAGCCGCATTATAGGACGTGAAGTTCACGCCACGATCTGTTCCATCACTGGCTGAGTTCTTGGCTGGGCTACCTGCCTGTAATGTATAGTCACGTCCCGTCTTATTCGTCCAAAGGATACTCAATGCCGATGCGGGATAGGTATTGTTCGCTGGGTACGAACCAGAGAGCGCCGCAATCGTGTTGTTCGTAGATGTCCATGTCGGACCAGGCCAGATGATTGTGAAGGCTTCCGATTCAAATGTTTTGTCATTGGGCCGACCAAAATTAAAGATCCCATTGCCCCATGTGTCCTTAATTGAGTTTTTCT
>CAZNBG010000357.1:0-3799 GCA_964570915.1 uncultured Nitrospira sp.
CTCTTTTAAGGAGTGCAGCATCAGGACAAAAGGGGCGAGTAGAAGGATGGGAAACCTGTTCGGCGGCACATTGACACCGAGGATGGGCGCATTTCTTCTCCGTCATGATTTCACCAAGAAGGAAGTTACTGTGAACACGTGTTCGTACCGTGCACACGCACCTTCTCCTCTTTCAGTTATGTGTCGCCGCCGGGGTGGGTGGCATCCCCTCACCTTTCGGCTTCAACGCCCCCAAAACGTACCGGACGATGCCGACTGAGATGCTCTGGCGTAATAACGTAGGTCCCATCCATGCTGGGGATCCAGATACTTTTCGCCGTGGTCTCACAGAATCCCGAAAACACATAGGCGAGTCCACCGACAATACCACCTCCGAGGGCAAATGCCGCTTTAAATGGGAAATAGAGAATCGTGGCGGCAGCTGCGGTTAGCTGTATGTCAGGAGGGGCCTGACTCCAAGCCGGAGGAACCAGCACCGAACAGTAGGTGATGACCACGATGAGAACCACGAGTGGGAATCTCACGTGCGGCCCCTTCGTGCTTTCACCCTGAAGACCCCCCCTCAATTAACTCGCTGCAGCGTCGTCATATGGCCCTGGTCTGTCACATAGGCTTTGCCCAAGTCGCCTGGAGTCTGAAACAATTCGGCTTACTGCGTCGGACCTTCGTAGAACAGCTTGAAACGTCTGTCCAAAGGACGTTGCCTCGTGACTTCTTCTGCGGAGCCCAATGTAATGCATCAATTTGAATCGATACTACGTTCGCCTTTATCCGGTAGTCTCCTCTGTTTGGCTATTTAGGTGGACAGGCGAAATCTCAGAATCAATCCGGCGCTTCGCGGATTTCAGAGCGGCTATTTCTGCAGCCAGCGATGTCTCGAAGTTCGTTTCCACAAATCCCTCTTTCGAATTCAACCTGGCCTTCAGGCCTTCCATAAGAATGGAGTACCGGCATCCCCATCGTCCATCCGCCTGGCGTTGGGGAAGGAGATTGATCATATACCCGGCATAGTAAAAGTCACGCAAAGGAGTGAACATGATTGAATGGATGGCTAGCGGTTGTCCTCCGCGATGATGGATCCATTATTGGGCTTTTGTGAGGAGTGCCTGCGGTTTGTTGTATCCTGGCGCCTCTTCACCCTCTCGAGCATATGTAAATTGCGAGCCTGATTCACTTCGACGATAGTATCCATCACCCTGCCTGTCTAGCTGATCTATGTCAACTATAGGTGCACCTCATCAAACCGGCACATCTCCCCCTTCATATTCATAGAACTCTTTTTCGGAATGCGCTTCAAGGACAAAAACCGGAGAGAGATGAGAGTTTGGTCCCAACTGGTTTCTCAGAAGTGTGAAAGACGTAATTGGCGGTGAATGAAGCTGACTATGCTCATGGTAATGGGTTCGTTTTGCCTATGGCAGCTTGTGAGGAGGCTACGTGGATGAATGCTGCGATGACCCGCAGCGAGGCAAGCGAGGCTTGTCATGCATTGACTGATCAGCGCGATCATGAAATAGGGGACACGCTTTACGGGAATGGATCTATTGTGAGGGAATGTTGCGCAGGGCAACAATGAGAAAGGGATATACCTAGCTGAAACGAACCTGATCTATCGCTATGGTATCACTATGATAGAGCCTGAAGGGCCTGACGACCGAGCCAACCTCATTATAGCTACATATGCAGCTGCATTAGGGGAGTGGATGCGTGAGCATGGGCCTTCGGTGATGCGCGATCAGCTCCATCTCGATGCCGATTCACCGATGTGCGAGTTTTGGCGTGCAGGCTATCTCCACGCACTAGAAGATCTGGTCACTCTGATTCGCGACCGACCCACACGAGACGTGGTCAACACTCCGGTCGAATCCAAATTGCTCCACTAGCCAAAAGTGTTCGGGGTCGCAGTTACCAATCCTGCATTCTCCAACGAACCGGCACACGCGCTCATCCTCGATTGTCCCCTCGAAAACGAGGCCATTGCCCAGTTAAGCCGTGTCACTTTACAACACATAATCCCAATGTCAACTAGACGAACAGTCCGTCGAGTATTAGCCAGTATCAGATGTTGAGGAAAACCTTTGTACGTTAGTAACCGTGCTCAACGATTCACTGGCTGCAGGACCTCGTACAACACCCCCACTATGGCGGTTACCAAGAAGACTTCAATAAGGACTGTCATGATGTGTTCACCTCCTTTCAGCTTTTGCTTAAATCTACATCATGAATATGAAGCCCCCATGATGACACTGTGAAGAGTTCTTCATAGTTCAAGTGCTTAGCTTTTCCACGATGGATGTAGGTGTGGTGATGGGGTTAGGTGATTTTGCCACATTGCTGGCGTCCCTGACGATTTAGACAATCCCACCTTCCTTCAATCACAGAGCGGATTTTCTTGTAGTCTGACGTCATACCGATTCAGTTCACTTCAGTCCGTTTTGTCGCTCTCCATAACACCGTGTTAACACGTGACAGCCTATCGATCCGGCAGACCCCACCCGCATAAGGAAAGGGTCCCATTTCGGCTTTGCAATACCGATACAAAAAGGATCTTTACCCCCTACCTCCAATGCGCCTAGCTGCACGCGCTGGGTTACTGGTGGTGTTGCATCCGACCAACGATGGCAAATATGCTGAACGTACGGTCCTGAGATACGCAACACTCGCCACAGCAATGGAGAATGGAGCCAACTCGTGGAATCCCTTGTCACCTGGACAAAGGTCATCTATGCCCTTCACGCGTTCAGCTTGCTTGCCGGCATCATTGGCACGGCCACGGTAGTGGGAGCATTCCTCACGGGCTGGCCTTCGATCATCGCGGTCATTTTGAACTACATCAAGCGAAGCGAAACTCGCGGGACGTGGCTTGAATCGCACTTTCGCTGGCAGATTCGAACGTTCTGGTTCGGACTGCTCTGGATCTCCCTCTGCGTGGCCTTCATCATCGCGACGTTTGGGATCGGCCTCCTCTTCACGTGGCTACCGATCACTCTGGTCGGACTCTGGTTCATATATCGCATCGTTCGCGGCTGGGTCACTCTTGGCGACAGTCAGCCAATGTACGTGTGAGCTGGATGGTCATCATCTGTGAGGTCGGATTCATCTCACAGTTGCGGTCCTTGTCGTGCGCCTCGGGATGTCCTCTGAGGAATGTGCCCACATGGAAATCATTCGTAGGTAAATGAGCGGTCAGTTGTGAGCTCTATTGAACTGGGGTCTTTCCTAGCTTGGACCGAGCTATCCAAAGGATGTCGCGACTGAGGACACGCAAGGTCATGGGGATTAGGGCATGGACTAACACAGAGAAAGGGCAAGAGGATCAAAGAGATGAGCGTTGACGAACCGGGACTTCATACAAGAAATGTTGTGGCAAGACAAACAATACATGCTGGGGGTGAGCCATTGTCAGCTGCACTCCTGGTGGCCAATCAATACTTATTGAGATACCATTTCTCGTATTTGCATCGCTAGGGTGCTCTCATCATCGAAAGTATCTTTTGGGAAAAGCTGGCTTAGCGTGGCTTGAAAATAACCAGCCAAGCCCTTACTCCAAATGCGCATACCGCTCACATCGTAAGGCCGGCTTACTCCGCCAGCGTGATAGGTCGTGAGCATAGCCCTGAAGTCTTCTGGAGAACGAGGATCGACAACGAATACTTGTAGATTACTATTGTCAATGCCTTTCAGTATGACCTCGTTGATATATCTATCTCGGAACCCATACCCAATCACTAAAAGACGTTGTGAATTTTTGCCAGATGCTGCTTCGAAGGTGTTATGGTTCCCCTTAAATACTGCTTCC
>CAZNBG010000358.1:0-3799 GCA_964570915.1 uncultured Nitrospira sp.
TGGAAGCGGGCAGGGTCCATGCCACTCACTAATCGAGTGAGCGTCATTTCGGCTCCGCCGACATCCAGGTTCGAAATGATGTGAACAATGCTGATCATACTCGCATTACTTAATGTTTTGATCGCTGTTTATATCTCAACAAACCCCAATGCACAACGGAGAAACACCACACACCGAAAAGTACGCCTATTAAACAGGACTATGGTGACGGTACGCATCAGATGGAACTAGGAAATCCCCTAACAGCGACCACAGATAATATCTGACGCCTATCCGCCACCAATCAGGGTGTCCTAGACAAGAAAGCTCTGACACTGATCCTACTCCTTAGTCCCATTCTGCGCAGAAAGACGACAACATATTTCTTTTTTAGGTATTTCCATCAGATCAACCGACTTTGGAATGACTGGCTAAACGGGCTCGACATCTCAAGGCACCGAAGCGCATTGAGCGATTCATCGACCAGCCTTTCTGAACAAAAGTTTTGGATGATCCTCTCTCGCGCAGCTTTGCCTCGACTGGCGCGAGCCGATGCTTCCAGATCACAAAACCGACGCCAGGCCGAGACAAGAGCCTCTGGATCTCGAGGAGAGACAATAAAACCTGTGTTCCCTATGACCACCTTTGAATCCCCCACATCGGTCGCCACACACGTGATTCCACACGCCATTGCCTCGGCGATGACGTTGGGAAATCCTTCTCCATACGACGAGCTGGACGTCAGCATATCGAGGGCGTTGTAAAGATGTTCGATCGGATCGAATGCCTCCAGCCATAATACCCTTCTGCGCATGCCCAGTTTTTCGCTGAATCGCTGAAGCCGGGCCTTATACGGATTTTGGCCTTCGCCTGCACAGACAAACCGAACGCCAGGTCGTTCCTTCTCAAACAAAGAAGCTGCCCGCAAAAAGGTCTCATGCCCCTTCATTGGATCCAGCCTGCCGACCAAACCAATGAGAGTATCGCCAGTGTGAATACCCATCCTGAAGCGAACGTCGGCCCCTTTCGCTTGGTCGGGACAAAACTTCTGTACGTCAATTCCATTATGGACGATGACCATTTTGTTTTCGGGAAATCCGTGAGCGACCGCATAGTCTCGTCCAGATTGTGAATTCGCAATGATGAGATCGGCAAACCGAGACAGCTTACATTCGAGCCAAAACAAGACGCGATGTAATCGCCCGTACCGCCACAATTCCATATTGCTGGCCCGCACCGCCCATACGATTTTTAAGCGGGGCCAAAAGACTTTTGCCACGACGGTCAGAACGTTCGCTGCGCTTAGATACCCATGTAACCCAACCGGACGTAGTCGTCGCACGAGCTTCAACAATCGGTAGAGGGGGGTCAAGATGTCCCACCGACGTTTTTTATCCAAGGAATAGATAGGCACATCTGCTCCCTCGAGATCCCGCTGAAAAGCCCCGCCCTCATAGAACGTCACCAGGGCAAGAGACGTATTTCGCTTTGACATCCCTTTGAGAAGCTCGACAAGCTGACGCTGACTCCCGCCGTGATCGAGCGAGCGGATAAGAAACAACCACTGTACGGGCCGGGGTACGGGTTCACGAAGACTCGCCTGTGCCATCAAAGCGTCTTGTTGGCGTGTCAAAACAAGTCGATCAGGTGGTTGAGCTTTTGCGAAGCCATAATTCCAAAATGAGTAACGGCCAGACCTGATAGATAGAAAAAAACCCCGGTAGACGTTGACGCTGAAACACGCTTTGAAGAGCGGAGCGCTCAATATGCCTGTGGAGCTGACCTGAATCAGAGAGAATGAGATCCTGCGCGAGATTCAGCATCTCATCGCGCGACCAGACGTTGGAAGGAAGACCGAATCCCATTTTTTTTCTCTCCATCCACGTCTCGGGCAGATATCGACTGGCGAGCCGTTTCAAGATGCGTTTCGTGTGATTCGGGGGTGTCCAACAAGAACCTGCGCTGACCGATTCGGCAAAACGCGCCACCTGACGGTCAAGGAGAGGACAGCGGACTTCCAACGATGTCTGCATGCTCATACGATCCACTTTTGCCAGCACTGCGCCGGGCAGGTAGGTCTCCGCATCCAAGTTACGCATCCGATGGATCAACGGCACACGCGCCTCATTGAGCCGACCTCGCCATTCAGTCAATCGTTCCTCCAGAACCGACGGAAGGCTTCCTAGAAAAGCCCGGACTTCTTCAGGCTGAAAAATAAGCCATCGCAGAGATAAATACGCATCGGCCGGCGTGAACAGGTGTTTGGTTCTCAGGCTCCTTCTAATACGTCTGATCCAACTCTCGCTCTCGATGAGCGTATCACGATACCGACCATAGCCGCCGAACATTTCGTCTCCCCCGTCACCCGACAGCACCACCTTGACGAATTGCCTGGTGTATTGGCACAAAAGAAATGTAGGAAGACAGCTGGAATCGCCGTTGGGCTCATCGAGCATCGCGGCGATGCTTGTGACGAATCCCAATGCGTCCGGCTTCAACAGCTGTTCGTGATGTTCGGTTCCGAGATGCGCAGCGACTTGCCGAGCAAACACATGTTCCGTTTCATCGGTCCCCTCGAATCCGATGGCAAAGGTTTTGACGGGGCGATTCAATTCCTGGGTAAGCATCGCAACAACAAGAGACGAATCAACACCTCCAGAGAGAAACGCCCCCAACGGCACGTCGCTCATCAGACGTTTACGCACCGCATCGAGCACCAAGGGACGAAGCTCTTCAATCTCTTGCTCCATCGTGCGTTTCTTCCAGAACGCGGGCTCATTCGCTTCAAAGGTGGTGTAGCGCTTGATGACTGGTTCGGTGGGTCTCCCTGTGGAGAAGTTCAGCGCAAGATATGAGCCCGGCGGAAGCTTTTTTGCGCACCGGTAAATCGTCCAGGGCGCTGGAATATATTGCAGCAACAGATACAGCCCTAGGCTGTCACGGTCTATTGAGTCATCAAACCCTGGAATACGCTTGAGCGCCTGAAGCTCCGACGCGAAGGCGAACCAACCTGGACCGTCCGCATAGTACAATGGTTTTTTCCCGAACGGGTCGCGCGCCAAGAGCAATTCCCGCTTCGAGCGGTGCCATATGCCGAAGGCGAACATGCCGTCCAGGCGGTTGATTTGCTCAGGATCCATCGATTGAAAGAGATACGGCAACACCTCCGTATCGCTTCGTGAATGGAACTGGTGCCCCTGTCGTCCAAGCTCATCACGGATTTCCAGGAAGTTATAGATCTCGCCGTTGTAGGTGACATGGACTGAGCCGTCGCCTCCACTCATCGGCTGTCTACCCTCCGGACTCAAATCAAGAATGGACAAACGCCGGTGGGCTAAGGCACACATCCCAGTTTCATCCACCCAAGCACCGGCATCGTCCGGTCCTCGATGGACCATCGTGTCGCGCATGGAAAGGACTATCTGGCGAAGTCGGTCTGGGCCAAACCCAGCCCCACAATCAATAAGACCCGCTATCCCACACATGTTCGGAGTCGATACGGCATTAGTTGGAAGACTATCCTATCCATCGGCCAACGGAGATCGGGACGCGACCCAAACGAGCCGTTCACTGATCGTGACCGCGTCGAAACAGACGATACAGGAGGGCGAAGGCGCGCAAAAGGAACCCAACGTTCGGGGCCTGTACTTTGCCGACTTGGCGGACGACATCATCTACCGGACCGATCGGGTCGGCCGGCTCACTTATTTCAATCCTGCCGCACGGACGCTGCTCGGCTATACGAGTGCCGACCTTTTCGGACGATCCTATCTCACGCTGGTGGATCCCTCCCACCTGACCGAAGCCCGCGCGTTTTATC
>CAZNBG010000359.1:0-3790 GCA_964570915.1 uncultured Nitrospira sp.
ACAGTTTAGCTTGCGGTGGGAGCATATCCACTTTGACCGGGGGTTGATTACCTTGCCTGCGACGAAGGCCGGGGGTGTGCAATATGTGAAGCTGAATGGAGAAGCCAAGACGATCCTGCGAGAGTTGGACACGACGGTAGCTAAGGCCCAAGCCGTGGCAGAAGCCGAGGCCATTGCCGGGAAACAGAAGACGGTGGCTTGCCGGTCTCACTGGGTCTTTCCCAGCGAGAATCCTGACACGCACGTGGACCCTCGGAACTTTTACCGTCGAGTGTATCTCCCTAAAGTAAAGAAAGTGGGGCTGGACGGTGTGACGTGGCACACGTTGCGGCATACCTTCGCCAGTCGATTGGCCATGAGTGGAGCCACGGAAGCCACGATTGCCGCTCTGTTGCGGCACAGTTCCACGGCCCTGGTGAGACGGTACGCTCATTTAAGTCCATCCCACTTACAAGAAGCCGTTGAGAAGGTGGCTCGGTTTGGGAGAATTGAACAACCGGTTGAGCCACTCAAAGAAGGGCTGAAGCCCGTGGCGAAGGGAGAAGGGGAGTCAGAAAAGCAAAGTTGTGAGACTGTCCTCGAACCGTCCGTTTCAGTTCCAACCGTGACCGGAACCGTGACGAGTGGGCAAGGGCTATGAGCAGCCGAGTGATAAGTTGCGGGATTTATTGGTGGCGGTGACCCGGATCGAACGGGTGACCCGCGGCTTATGAGTCCGCTGCTCTGCCAACTGAGCTACACCGCCACGCGCGTATTATTCTTAAAGAATTTGAGTACCTGGAGGTCCCACCACTCGCAGGTGATCCTAGATCTGAATTCCCTTGGTTGCGCCAAAATGAGACACAGCACTATAGCATGCTGCCTGGGTACTGTATAGATCGCCGAGTGCCATCGGGTCGGATAGAGAGACGATAAGCCCCCATTTATTACACGGGTTGCGGGAGTGTTCAAGGGATTCAGCCAGTAGGGGGAAGAGGACAAACCGTATACTCTGGTGGCCTCGACGACGTCATACTGTGCCCTACAGACAATCATCGTGGGATCGCGGTGGACTTTCATCATTTCATCCTCCTTGGCGCGGGTTCGGATGTGGCCTGTCGCTATGTGTTTCCCGCCCTGGCTGAGCTTGAAGCGGCCGCTCAGTTGCCTGAGAAGCTCGTTATCTTGGGGGTCACGAGAAAGGTCTGGCAGAATGACGGAACCTTCCGTCGTCACATTGAGGCGCGTGTCAAAGAATGCGGGAGCACCCCGAATCTGAGCGCCTTGCCGAGATTGTTGACGCGAGTGAACCAGGTCACCGTGGATCTCTCCGACATTCATCGGTTTAAGAAGGTGATCGGAACGATACGGGGTCCTGTCGTGCTCTATGTGGGACTCCCGCCGGCAATATCAGAAGGAATCGTGGGACATCTCGATGAACTTCGTTTGTCCCCTGAAAGCCGGATCATGATAGAGAAGCCGTTCGGTCATAATGTGCAGTCGGCTCAGGAGCTCAATCGCGGGCTGCATAGGAGCTTTCCCGAAGACAATATTTTTCGCGTTGACCATTTCTTGGCCAAACAGACGGTGCAGAATATTTTGGGCATCCGGTTTGCCAACCGGGTTTTGGACTCGGTATGGGATCATCATCATGTGGCGAAGGTCGAAATTGTCTGGGAAGAGACGAATGCTTTGGAAGGAAGAATTGGATACTACGATACGGCCGGTGCTCTAAAAGATATGATCCAAAACCACCTACTACAGTTGATGTGCTTGTTGGCGATGGAACCTCCTTCGGACCTCACAGAATCCGAGCTGCGTACTCGAAAAACAGAACTCCTTAAAGCGGTCCGGCCATTCACCGAAGATGAAATCGTCGCGCATACGACCCGAGGGCGGTATACGAGCGGCGAGATAGCTGGGCGCGCGGTGAAGGGATATGTCGATGAGGCAGGAGTCGATCCGAAGCGTCGTACAGAAACATTTGCGGAAGTTCGATTCTTCATCGACAATCAGCGATGGAAGGATGTCCCATTCGTACTACGAACCGGGAAGGCACTGAAGGAAGATCGGCAGGAAATGTCGGTGTTGTTCAAGCCGCCCCGGTATTCAACGTTTGTCTCGTCTCAGGCGCTGCGATCGAATCAGTTACGATTGGGCCTCAAGCCCGATCAAGTCGGATTGGTCATCAACGTGAATGGCCCAGGCAATCCTTTGGAAGCGGAGCCGGTCGAACTTCATACGGACCTTGCGCCGGAGCCGATGTCTCCTTATGCAAGCCTTATCAGGGATGTACTCTTAGGAAACTCGATGTTTTTTATCAGAGACGATGAGGCCGAGGAAGCATGGAAGGTCATAGACCCAATCGTGGCCGCGTGGAGGAAAGATCTTGTTCCGCTCCAATCCTACCCGGCAGGTTCCTTTGGACCGACTTCTCTTTGACAGGGAGACGTAGCGCGGTCACGCATTGGGGAGAACTCAACGGTGACGAATATTCGTCAGGATGGTCGCCGTGCGCTCCATCGAAGCTTCTGAAGGACGAGAGAATACCCTTGTAGGTTCCCGGCTTGATTCCACATCGGTGTGATCACGATGCGTATGTGCCACCGCGATCCATTGCAACGGTGACACATGGCTTCGTAGGTAGCTCGCTCTTCGGTGCGCGCATTTCGGTAAGCCTGTGCCCAACTGACCGTTGAGGTTTCTAGACGGTGGAAGATGCGAAAAACCCGCCGTCCGATCATCTGTTCAATGGAATAGCCGGTTAGTCGTTGCGCTGCATGATTCCATTCGGTCACTCGTCCCCGTTTGTCACTCAGGACAACAGCCGTCCTCTTTAGGCGATTGACAAAGCGCCGTAGCCGGTTGAGCCGCGAAGCGGTCGTCGCAAATGTTTTCCGATGTTTGTGTCGACGCCAGTCGATGTACAAGCATGCCAAGGCAAGGGCCGTCAGTGTGGCAGCGCCGATCGCGCGATTGGTTGTCTCGGTCTGAAAATCTCCAGGCGGTCTCAATAACAATCCTAACACCATCAGGATCAAGGCCGCTGCCGTAACGGGCACGATGGTGGCCGCTCCTCTCCATTGCATCGCGAGGACAACGGCAATGCAGTAGGGCACCCATGTTGCCACTCCGTCCGGCGTGCCGATATCGACGAAGAATGTACCTAGGAGAATGATAATGGTGATGGTACCAAGCATGATTGGTTGTACACGGATCGCTTTGGATTCATCGTATGGGAAAGCATAATTCATGGTTTCCACCTTACGCGCGTAACCAGCTAACCTAGTGACTGGTGGTGGTTCAGCCTGATGGCCTACGCAATCATGTCATTTGTCGGCCGGGGAGAGACCTGGAAAAGATCCCAGGGCTTGATGCGCTAGGCCAAGGGTTTTGACTAGTTCGAGTCGGACGCCGAACCCGATAGCGTTGAAAAGCGATGGGCCTTCCGTCACGAGACACATATTAATCCGATGCAGGGTTCACAGCATTCGATGATGGCTAAGCGCGACTCCATGTCCGGTGTTCTCAAGGGTGTGACGCCGAAGTTCATGTCCGAGTCAAAGACTCGAAGGAATCCGCTCGGAGCCTATGTAACGGACCAGGGCGTAGAGTTTAGGGTTTGGGCTCCAAAGGCGGAGGGTGTGGACGTTCTGTTGGGGAACGGTCGCACGTTCTCGTTAGACAAGGATGCGGGTGGTTACTTCAGCGGAGTAACCTCATCGGCCATCCCCGGGATGACATATCGCTATCGATTGGACGGTGGAAGAGATTTCCCGGACCCAGGTTCGCATTTTCAGCCTGAGGGGCC
>CAZNBG010000360.1:0-3753 GCA_964570915.1 uncultured Nitrospira sp.
GCATGAACCTCGAGGACCTGTTCGATCAGCTCGCCAAAAAGCATGACATCGCGATTTTCTGCTCGTTCCTGATGGACAACTTCAACGGCGACGTTCATGCGCACATGCTGCCCAGGCTCGGGACGAATCACTCTCACCTTATTCCAGTGGAGGACTATGCTCGGCTCGAGCGCGCCGTAGCCGATGCACTTCGGGAGACGGTCGGTCCGGACGAAGCGCGTGTCCTCGAAGGTCGCTTGCTCTCCGACTATCGGCCGCCCTTCAACATGCCGCGCGCCCAAGCGCTGCTGCTGGCATTGCGTCAGGTTCTCCCGACAGTTGCTGATCCCGTGCTGCAACGGAGCGGTAACCTGTACACTGCTTCAGGGGCCGCCTGATGACGACAAGACGCGTTACGCATAATGGCGGCTGGACCGGTTTCCAAGGGGTCAATGGTGACGATGCGGCCCGCAAACACGGATACGACCGATCTGATCAGCATCCTTGATGCCGTTGATGTTCCCATCGTCGTCGTGCGACGCGACTGTATTGTCGCTTATTTCAATAAGGCGGCGGCGGAGGCACTTGGCCTCTCGCCATCGGACATTGGCCGGGCATCTCGCGATATCTCGGCGTTCGCTGGCTTGCCCCGTCTGGAGGAGCAATGCAGTCAGGTCATCGACAGCGGAGTGGCATCCCGGGCCGATTTTCTCGACGGTGACAAACGGTTCGTTGTTCGGATATCCCCCTACGCAAAAGGCGATCGCCAGGTCACCAGTACCGTGCTGACGTTCACCAATGTGACGGCTTTCCGCGCAAGTATCGATCAGGCCATCTACGAACGCGAATGCACCAAGGCGATCCTCAACACGGTCGCCGAACCTCTCGTCGTCCTGAGCGCTGACCAGCGAATCCAGTCGGGCAATCGCGCCTTCTACACAATGTTCCGGGTCTCTCGCGATGAAACGCAAGGGGTCCCAATCTATCATCTAGGGCACGGCGCCTTTGAACTTGCCACGTTGCGTACGCAGCTCAAAGAGATGCTTGCCGACAGTCATGCGTTCCAGCCGGTTGAGGTCGATCACAACTTTCCGGGAGAGGATCAACGGACGCTAATCCTTGACGCGCATCCTTTGTCTTTTCCGGGCCATTCCGAGCGCAGAGTTCTGGTAACATTCCAGGACATTACGGCGCGCAAACAGGCTGAAGCGGCCAAGGATCTGCGTTCTGAGGAAGAGTTGCGGCGTAGCGAGGCATTTCTCGCAGAGGCTCAACGCCTCAGTTTAACGGGCAGCTTTTCTTGGAAAGTGGCGACCGATGAAATCACGTGGTCAGAGCAGCTCTATCGCATCTACGAGTTTGAGATCGGCGTGCCCGTAACTCTCGAAGTGATCCGTACTCGAGTCCATCCGGAAGACATCCCGTTTTTGAATGACATGATCGAACGTGCGCAAAGCGCCGTCAGCGATTTTGAATACGAGCACCGGCTGCTGATGCCTGACCAATCGGTCAAGTACCTGCACATGGTCGCTCACGGAACCCGAGACCACGAGGGCAGCATGGAGTACATGGGCGCAGTTCAGGACGTGACGGAACGCCGCCTCTCAGAGGAAGCACTCGGTCAGCTCCGATCGGAGCTCGTACATATGACAAGGGTTACGAGTCTCGGAACGTTGACCGCATCGATCGCGCATGAAGTCAATCAGCCGCTGTCTGGCATCATCACCAACGCCAACACCTGTATACGGATGCTGGCTGCCGATCCTCCGAACATCGAAGGCGCGCGGGAAACCACGCGGCGTACAATTCGTGACGGCAACCGCGCTTCGGAGGTGATTACACGATTGCGAGAGCTTTTCAGCAAAAAGGAGACCGTGATCGAACCGGTCGATCTCAATGAGGCTACCCGAGAGGTAATTGCGCTTTCGTTGAGTGAACTTCAGAGGAACCGGGTGATTCTCAAATCTGAACTTGCCGACGACCTTCCGCTGCTTGCAGGCGATCGTGTCCAACTTCAGCAGGTTATTCTGAACCTGCTTCTCAACGCCTCAGACGCCATGAGCGGCATCGAAGATCGTCCGAGGCAGTTGGTAATTAGAACCGAGCGAGACGAAGGCGATTGTGTGCGGCTGACGGTGCAAGATGCGGGAGTCGGGTTCGATCCTCAGGCGGCGAACAGACTCTTCGAAGCGTTCTATACCACCAAGAATGAGGGTATGGGAATCGGATTATCGGTGAGTCGCTCCATTATCGAGAGTCATCATGGCCGTCTATTGGCAACTCTAAATGATGGTCCGGGAGCGGCGTTTTCATTCTCTATTCCTCGCAGAGACGATCAAACCAATACCAAAGTATAATAGACGCTCTCCACTAGACTGGCGCATCCTTGTCCCGGGGAAGTGCCGCGATGCGAGGGCCTGCAAGCTAGAACGACCACAGCGTTCTCATTGTGCGGCTCCGATTTAGTACGGATCCCGATTAGTACGGATGGCGCTCCCTGAGGGCACATCGACCTCCTCTACCAAACCAAATGCAGAATACACGGTCCTATTGCTGAGGTTCGTGGCTGCCGGTGAGCCCTGAAGAATCTATGACAGTAATACGTTTACTTGTGTCAGTGGTCGATGACGACGAATCTGTTCGCGAGTCGCTACCCGACTTGCTGAGGGAGTTGGGCTTTGCAACCCGGGCATTCTCGTCGGCGGAAGAATTCCTCGCGTCCGATTATGTCGACCAGACGAAATGCCTAATTCTCGACATCGCCATGCCGGGGATGACTGGACCCGACCTTCAGCAGGAATTGAGGATTCGCCACCACGAGATTCCGATCATCTTCATTACTGCTCAAAGAGATGAGACTGTCCGTCCTCGTATGCTCGAACGTGGCGCCGTTGAGTGCTTGTTCAAGCCATTTAGCGACACGGCTCTGCTTGAGGCACTCAATGCAGCTCTTCAAGTGAGCTAAAGCGTCCGCCACGCTCTTGCAGCCTCGGGGGGTATAATGAATTCAGCACGCGCACCTGGCTACGAATCGAGGTCATCACCCATGACTCACCAAAGAGCAATCGTGTTTGTTGTTGACGACGACGTCTCGGTGCGCGAATCGCTGGAATTGCTGATAAGCTGCGCAGGCTGGCAACCGAAGACCTTTGCGTCCGCTGAAGAATTCCTCGCTCATCCACGCGCAAATGTTCCGAGCTGCCTGGTCTTGGATGTATCTCTACCTAATCTCAATGGACTTGACGTCCAGAAGCGTGTTGTCGATCGAACTGATATGCCCATCATCTTCATCACAGGTTATGGGGACATTCCGACGACGGTGGAGGCGATGAAGGCCGGCGCGGTCGAGTTCTTGACCAAGCCATTCGACGACGACGTGCTGTTGATAGCCATCCGGCACGCCATCGAGCGCAGCTCTGCTACACTTGGCGACGAGGCTGAAGTCCAAACACTCCGCGACCGTTACGCATCTCTCACACCTCGCGAACGTGAGGTCATGGCGTTAGTGGTCTCCGGCCTATTGAATAAACAAATCGGTTTCGAACTCGGGATCAGCGAGATCACGGTTAAGGCACACCGAGGCAAGGTGATGAGTAAGATGAAGGCCGACTCTCTCGCCGACCTGGTGAAAATGGCCGAGAGACTGCGCCTCGCGCCTGCGATGAATCCATCCCAGAACTAATGACCGCGATTCTGCTGCCATTCTTCGTTCGCATCTCGAAGTTTGGAAATACAAGCATCTAGGCGCACGCGCATTCAACAAGTGCACCGAGG
>CAZNBG010000361.1:0-406 GCA_964570915.1 uncultured Nitrospira sp.
AAGCAAGGGGGGAAAGGACCGTGGCGACGGGGGTCGTCATCGCGATGATCGGGCCGACCAACTCGCGCGCGCCGGCCAACGCCGCCTCAATCCGGGATTGCCCCAGACGCACATGTCGCTCCACGTTCTCGACGACGACGATCGCATCGTCTACGACCAGTCCGACCGAGAGGACGATCGCGAGCAATGTCAACAGATTGAGGCTGAAGCCGAACGCAAACATGAAGATCGCCGCGCCGACCAGCGAAACGGGCATGGCGACGAGCGGCACAAGCGCCGTGCGTATCGAGCCCATAAAGAGAAAGACCACCCCCGCGACAATGAGAATCCTCCCCGACAAGGTCTTGGAAATTTTAGCCAGTGCGTTTGCACATGATATCTTGCCCTACCCACCCGATTTTCTTTT
>CAZNBG010000361.1:416-3747 GCA_964570915.1 uncultured Nitrospira sp.
GGATGCGGTCCATCTCGTCGGGGAGTCGATGCGCGACGTCGATCTCGTTCGTGCCCGGGACCGGCCAGATTCCCAGGTACACACCTTGTGCTTGGTTGTATTTGGCCACCATGTCCGCTTCTTCGGCTTCTCGCTCGACCTTCGCGACATCTTTCAGACGGACGATGGCACCTCCCCGGTCGGCGACGATGAGCTCCTCGAATTCCTGTGCCGAACGGAGATCGGTATTCGCGAGCAAGTTGATCTGGGCGAAGTTGCCCTTCGTTCGTCCGACTGCAGCCAGGTAGTTGTTACGGAGAAGCGCGCCTTGCACATCACCGGGGGAGAGGTTGAACGAGGCGAGGCGGTCAGGATCGATCCAGATGCGCATCGCGATCTGACGGCCTCCCTCGATAGTGACTTTCTGAACGCCGGACAGCGTCGAGAATTGCGGTTGCAACGTACGCAAGAGCCAATCGGTGAGGGCCGGCACTGTGCGCTCCGTGGACGTAAAGCTGAGGTAGAACGAGGCGTACGGCCGATCGGCCCGCTGTACTTCGATCACCGGGGGTTCGGCCTGAGTCGGCAGTTCGGACCGGACTTGTTGGAGTCGCGCCGTGACTTCCGCCAGGGCCGCCGTACTGCTGTGGTTCAACTTCAAATGCACGGTCACGGTGCTGACACCGGCCCGGCTGGTCGACTCCACATAATCGACGCCGCTGATCGCGGAGACCACCCGTTCGATCGGCGTACTGAGGAAGCCGCGCACAGTTTCGGCGCTCGCGCCGTAGTAGATGGTTGTGATGATGACCGATGAGCTTTCGATCTTCGGATATTGCTGCACCGGCAAGGTCATCAGGGCTCGCCACCCTGCGAGCATGATGACAAGATTGACGACCACGGCCAGGACCGGATGTTTCACGAAGATGTCGGTGAGCGATCGCATGGATATATCCTTCTTCCTCTTCGACGGGTGATCGGGTCAGTCTTTGCCGACCGGTGGTGCTTGGGCCTGTTTATGTTGAGGATCAGGCGCAATGGCGACGAGCACACCTTCACGCAACTTGAACGACCCGGATGCGGCAATGGTCTCACCGGCGTCGAGTCCGGCCTGAATGACGACCTGATCACCGACCATCGTGCCGCTCTCTACCTGCCGCACATGCGCCCGAGCTTTATGCTCCTGGTCCGGCGCGATCACGAACACTTGATCGCCGCTTGGTCCTTTGCGCAACGCGCTGACCGGGATGGCGACAGCTTTGCGCGAAGGGCCGACTGGAACTCGGACGCGGACCGACGCGCCGGGGGCCGGGGCATGGCGTGTACCGTCAATCCGAGCCCGCACCATGGCATTCCGGGTCGTGGGATCCACGCGCGCGTCGAGCGCAACGATGCTGGCCTTGATGGCGGGAGCCTCGCCGGTCGCAAACACGTCGACTGTCTCGCCGTCCCGTAAGCCGGCCGCGACTTGCTGGGGTACGGTGAAATCCACGTGCACCGCTTCGCCGACGCCTTGCAATGTCGTGAGTAAGGTTCCTTCGTTCAAGTATTGGCCGGGATGAACATCGGCAATGCCCACACGCGCCCGGAACGGTGCACGGATGGTCTTCTTGGCGATGATCGCCTTGGTGCGGGCAATTTGAGCTTGGGCAATATCCAGGTCGGCGCGAGCCCGGTCGACTTCCTCCTGCGTTGTGGCCAATTCCTCACTGAGGTGTTGGCGGCGACTGAGCACCGTTTTGGTAAGAGCGGCTTGGGCCTCCTGCGCCTTCAGTTCAGCGTCTTCGACGGAGACGTCGAGCGCGACCAGCATGGTGCCGGCTTCCACGATCTGTCCCGGTATGAGACGGACTTCACGGACAGTTCCGGCGAGTTCGTTCTTCAACAGGACTGAACGTAGGGCCAACACGGTGCCGATCGATGTCGTGCTTTGGCGATGATCCATCTCGCGTGCAACTGCGACGGTAATGGATTCCATCGGCTCAGGTTGATGAGTGGACGCTGCGTGGGAGTCTTGAATGGATTCGTACTTCCAGGCCACCAGTCCGCCACCAACCAGCAGAACCGCTGTGAGAAGTAGAACTGTTTTGATCCAATTACGACGATTCATGAGAGCTGCCCTCCAAAGCGCGTGTACCGGGAATCATGCTGATCCTTTTGACCGGCATGTAGTTCGTGGAAACAGCAACGATTGTTCCAGCCTGGTGCCAAATCGATAAAATCGTTTAACTGATTGATGTCATGATGGATTTTAAAATTTGTGGTATTGAAACTGGAACGGTACGTGGCGAAGTGACGAAGTCGGCTGTTCGTCAGATGACGAAATATCGACAGGGCGGTCCAGGAGGCTGGATGGAAACGTGATGCTACGCTGGGCGAGCGATCCCGAGTTTTCGCATCTTGGAATGGAGCGTTGTCCGTTTCATGCCGAGTCTGACCGCAGCACCCGCAGGGCCACTGAGGATCCACTTTGACTCTCGTAGCGCTTTGAGAATGTGCTCGCGTTCCGCATCTACAAGCGTCACCACTGATTCATGTGATGAAGCCGTCGGTGACTTGAGCTCTGAGAGCGCGACGGCCAGATCGGAACCGGTCGATAAAATCACCGCCCGTTCGATGAAGTTCTCCAGTTCGCGTACATTGCCGGGCCAGGAATAGGCCTGCATGGCCTGCATGGCTTGAGCAGGAACCGTTTGGATCCGCTTTTTCATCCGTGTCCCGATTTTTTGGGCGAAGTGTCGGACCAACAGCGCGATGTCCTCCGGTCGCTCGCGCAACGGCGGCACGGTCATGGGGAAGACTTTGAGCCGGTAGTACAGATCGCTCCGGAATTCGTGCTCTTCTACCATCTGATTGAGGTCGCGATTCGTTGCCGCAATGACCCGCACGTTCACGCGAATCGTGCGGGTGCTGCCGAGCCGTTCAAACTCTTGCTCTTGGAGAACCCGAAGGAGCTTGACCTGAAGCTCCAATGGGATCTCGCCGACCTCGTCGAGAAAGAGAGTGCCGCCATCGGCCAGTTCGAACCGGCCGATTTTTGTGGCAATGGCTCCGGTGAAGGCTCCTCTCTCATGTCCGAACAATTCGCTTTCGAGCAGGCCTGTCGGGATCGCGGCGCAGTTCAGTTTGACGAAGGTCCGCTCGCGCCTGGCGCTCAGATTGTGGAGCGCTCGCGCGACGAGCTCCTTCCCGCTGCCCGTTTCCCCGAGGATCAGCACGGTGGAATCGGTGGCGGCGACCGTTTGAACCTGTTTGAGCACGTGTTTGAGCGCGCGACTCTCGCCCACAATTTCTTCAAAGTTGTACTCCGTCTGGATCTCTTCCTCGAGATACACTTTCTCGTTCGCCAACT
>CAZNBG010000362.1:0-3740 GCA_964570915.1 uncultured Nitrospira sp.
GCTTCCAGCCGGGCGGCCGCGAGCCACGCCTCGGGCTGGTGAGGGTTTGTGCGCAGCAGCGAGTCCAACAGAAGCTTGGCCTTCTTGATGTCGCCGACCTCTGCCGTGTTGTTGACGTTCTGAGAGTTGAGATCCGTGAGATAGCCCTTCGGGTCGATCACCGTCTGTCCGGACACACTGTCTCCGGCACGATCCAACATGATGCTGAGGGATTTGTCCTTCACGTCGCGCAGTGTGTCGCCGACTTTTATGCCGTTCCCGGCCAGCGGCAGTGGGTTGCCTTTGAACGAGATATTGTTGCCCTCCCCTGCGACCGCGCTCCCGTCCGCGACCGCGATATTCTTATAAAAGAAGGGACCGCCGGCCGATCCTCCGGTCGTCTGACATCCAACGAAGCCAAGCGAAAGGCACAGTGCTGCGCCGATGAACCCATATCGTAACTGCATTGCAAGGTCCTTTCTGGGGACATGTGGGATTACAGTGTACACTTCGACCATCGAACGGGGGCTACGGTTGAATATACGCGATTAGGGATTGGTTGACCAGATCCGGCTGTTCCCACTGGGGCATGTGGCCGGCATTGGGGATTCTGACGAACTGGGATCCGGCGATCGCGTGGTGAAGTTCTTCCCCCACGGTAATGGGAAACACCCGATCGTATTCTCCCCAGATGATCATAGTGGGGTGTGTGATGGAACCAAGACGTGTGGCGAATTCGGTTTCCCATGAGGGGAGAGCGTTTCTCAGGGCCAGAATGGGTTTGATGATTCCAGGTCTCCGGCGGTTACGAGTGGAACGTTCGATGACGGCGGGCGTGAGCAGGCTGTGGTCATGGACGATTTCTTTCAGGACGGAGTCCGTCACGATCCCTCCGAACAACCAGTTGCCGAACGAGATCAGCCAGGACGGGGCGCGAGTTTCCAGGGCCTGTCTGAACGATGGGCTGGTGAGCTTGTTCATGATACGAGAAGGCAAACCGTCGATGAGCACGAGTTTGTCGACACGGGTTGGATGGGTGAGCGCCATTCCAATGGCCAAGCCGGCGCCCATGGAATTGCCGACCAGTGTGGCTTTCGGAATCTCCAGGGCATCCATGAATCCGACGCAGAAATCCAACATCTGAACAGGCAAGTACTCGATCGCAGGTTTATCGGACAACCCGGAACCGGGCAAATCGAGCGTCAGGACACGGACATGCCGGGATAAGGTGTGCTGTTGAAATTCCCATTGCCATATGGACCCGCCGAAGCCGTGGATCAGGATGACCGGCGGGCCCGTGCCGACATCGAGATATGCGATCCGTTGCCCCTGGACGAGAACGGTCTTGATCGGTATGCGTTCAAAGGCTTCAAAATACGGTGGAATCTGTGAGGACGGGGTGCAGGCAGTCATGAGGTACGATACGAGGCACAGAATGAGCGGCGCAAGATGCCGGGGGCTGTATGGGCAGGGGACCGTGTCGGTGATGGACCTACTCCAGTTGAATGACTGTTTCATCTGTCTTCACATTGTCACCCTCGGCGGCCAGGATTGCAGTAATTCTTCCATCGATCGGTGCCGGTACCCGGCTTTCCATCTTCATGGCTTCGATGATCAACAGGGGATCGCCAGCCTTCACATGATCGTCTACTGCGACCAAGACTTTCACCACGCGGCCGGGCATGGGTGGAGCCACATCACCCGGTTTAGACGGCCTGGGACGTTTCGGTTTTCCTCCCGAATCGGATTCCTGGGACTCCGGCACACCGGCCAAGACTTCATGGATGGTTTCGAGCGAGACTTCCTCGAGCTTGTCGTTGACGCGGATGTAGTAGGGCTTGCGGCCATCGACCTTTCGGCCCGAACCCGACACCTTTACATGATACGTTTCGCCATGTACCGTCACATTAAACTCGACGGGAGCCAGGTGCAGTTCATGAGCAGTCGCGGGACCTTTTGCCGAACCCAATTCGAGTGGTTCCGGGGTTAAATCGCCCTTCTCACGGGCCTCGAAAAAGTCGCGCGCGATGGTGGGAAACAGCACAAACGACAGCTGGTCCTCAATGCTCCGGGCTGAATCGGGAAGATCGTTCTTGACGGCCTCCAATTCGGGCTCAAGTCGATCGGCCGGTCTGGTCTTGATCGGGGTTTCATCGCCGGTGGCGCGTGCCATCACATCGAGGTCGACGTGACCCGGAGCGCGCCCGTATAAGCCCAGGAAATAGTTCTTGGTCTCCGTCGTGATGACTTTGTAACGCTCTCCGGTCAGGACGTTCAGTGTCGCCTGGGTTCCGACAATTTGACTGGTCGGGGTGACAAGCGGGGGATAGCCCATTTCTTTCCGCACGCGCGGAACCTTGTCGAGCACCTCTTTCATCCGGTCCAAGGCATTCTGTTCCGTCAACTGAGCCGCCAGGTTCGACAGCATGCCGCCGGGAATCTGCGAGGTGAGAATTTCGGCATCGACACCGGTGAAGTCGCTTTCGAACTGACGGTATTTCCGGCGAACGGAGCGAAAGTGTTCGGTAATCGGCTGGAAGGATGCCAGTTCCAGCCCGGTGTCGTAGGGCGTATTCTGGAGTGCCGCGACCAACGTCTCCGTTGCCGGGTGGGAGGTTCCCCCTGCCAGCGGCGAAATGGCGGTATCGAGCATGTCCAGGCCTCCGAGGATCGCCATCAAGGAAGCCATGGAGGCCATCCCGGAGGTGTAATGCGAATGGAGATGGAGCGGAACCTTGACGGCAGCTTTCAGCCGACGCACCAGATGATAGGCCTCAAGCGGCGCCAGGAGGCCGGCCATATCCTTGATACAAATGGTATCTGTCCCAAGGTCTTCGAATTTCTTTGCGAGATCCACGAACCGATCAATGTTATGAACCGGGCTAACGGTATAGCAGATGGTGGCCTCGGCATGTTTCCCGCAGGCCTTCACTTCACTCACGGCCCGATCGACATTCCGCACGTCGTTGAGTGCATCGAAAATACGGAAGACATCGATGCCGTTAGTGGCCGAACGCTCGATGAATCGTTCCACCACGTCGTCGGCGTAATGGCGATAGCCGACGAGGTTTTGCCCTCGCACCAACATTTGGAGTTTGGTGTTGGGCATGGCAGCCCGGAGCGCTCGGAGTCGTTCCCAGGGATCTTCCTTTAAAAAGCGCAGACAGGTGTCGAAGGTGGCACCACCCCATACTTCCAGCGACCAATACCCGACAGCGTCGAGTTTTTGTGCGATGGGCAGCATGTCCTCCGTACGCATACGTGTGGCCAGCAACGATTGATGTCCGTCTCGCAGCGCGACGTCGGTGATCAGGACCGGTCTGCCGACCGCGGGGTGAATCGTAAACTCGCCGGGGTGTGGCTTGGCACGTTTGGAAGTTTTGACCCTCGGAGCAGATGGTCGGGATTTTTTCTGCGGTGTTTTTGTTGTTGGTCGTCTTTTTGCCATAACGTCTAGGGCATTTCTTTCGGAATCAGTAAGCGGTTACGTCCGGTTACAATCCTTCGTAGGCGGCGATTGCGGCAGACAGCGCTAACACCAAATCTTCCGGCTGCTCAAATTCGTGGTACGAGTACAACGCAGGGTGAGTATCCAGGTAGGACGTGTCAAAACGCCCCGCAATAAAATCCGGTTCCTGCATGATCGCTTCCATGAAAGGGATCGTCGTTTTGACCCCACGGAGCACGTATTCTTCGAGAGACCGTCTCATCCGGCTCACGGCCTCTTCCCAGGTCCGGCCCCGGACCGTCAACTTAGCCAG
>CAZNBG010000363.1:0-3739 GCA_964570915.1 uncultured Nitrospira sp.
GAGGAGGCTGCCGCAGGGCCTAGTGCCATCAGAACGGCTTGCACTCCTATCTAATAGTTCTGCCGTGGACTTGCAGATCAATCCCACCAGAGGGTCTGATTGATTCAAGGGACCAGAGGAGGAATCATTCATATCGCCGATATCTTGTCCACAGGCCCTCACGCACAGAAATAATTTAGCCTCCCCTGATGTATTGTGCAGAAACAGCATGTTGACATGCACGGACAACGCGAGGTCGGCGGTGCGTTCTGTCACCTCCTTGGCTTGGCCTGCCGCCGCGGACTCAAAAATCCGTAGCGGCTGTGCCGGTTCCAGAAGCATGAGCCGGTGCCATATGTGACGAGGTCTGCGCGGGTAGGACGTGCTCCCCGGTCTTGTCCGTGGACAGGCAGAGCGAGCAGATGTAGCCCTCGTGAACGGCAGCCTTGATCATGTCCGGGCGCTCGTAATCATGGTGACAGACATGGCACTTCAGATGCTCTCCGGACGGGTTGCCGTACTTGTCGTACATCGGTAGAGCGATGCCGTCGTTGGTACGCCGCAGGTAGTACTCACCCTTGGTGGCGATGGCGATGATCGGTGGGAGCACTAACCCGAGGAGGATTGCCACCAGTGGTGAGTATGGCCGCAACGTTTCGCCGAGCCCGCCGAAGAATGCGATGACGGACAGGCCGGCGGCGATCAGCATCGACCCGAAGCCGACGGGATTGAAGTCGTACAGCATCCCGCGGCGGAACTCAGGGGTTTTGGGCGAAAGCTTCAGCAGGTACTTGTTGAAGACGATGTCCGAGGCCACCACCACGACCCAGGCCATGCCGCAGTTGGCGTAGAACCCGAGGATGGTATTTAGGAAGCTGAACATGTCCGCTTCCATGAGGGTCAGCGCGATCAACAGGTTCACGCCGAGGAATACGATGCGGCCCGGATAGTGTTTGGTCACGCGGGTGAACGCGTTCGTCCATGCCAGCGATCCCGAGTAGGCATTGGTGACGTTGATCTTGATCTGGCTGATCACCACGAGCACCACCGCCAGCGTCATCGCGAGCCAGCCCGGAAGGAAGTTCTGGTAGATCTCCAGAAACTGGTGCACGGGTTGGTTGGCGATGCCGGCGCTGCTCGCGACATTGGTGATCAGGTACACGGCCAAGAACAGCCCGACGACCTGTTTGATCGCACCGAAGAACACCCAGCCCGGCCCCGCCAGGATCAGCCAGGTCCACCAGCTGCGCTTGTTTTCAGGGGTCTGCGGCGGCATGAAGCGCAGGTAATCGTTCTGTTCGGCGATCTGCGCGATGAGCGACAAGCACACGCCTGCGGCCAACAATGTCGAGCCGATGTCGAAACCGGCCTTGCCGCTCTCACCAGCGTAGGCGAAGAACTGGCCGACCGACTCCGGGTGACTGACGACCAGATAAACGAACGGTGCGACCATCAGGACGAGCCACAGGGGAGTCGTCCAGACCTGCAATGTCGAAAGCACTTTCATGCCATAGATTACCAGCGGGAAGATGACGAGCGTCGATACGGCATACCCCATCCAGAGCGGAATACCGAGCCCGAGTTCGAGTCCCTGGGCCATGATGGAACCTTCGAGGGCGAAGAAGATGAAGGTGAACGTCGCAAAGATGACGTTGGTGACGACCGAGCCGTAGTACCCGAACCCGCTGCCGCGCGTGACGAGGTCGAGGTCGATGTTGTACCGCGCCGAGTAGTAGGCCACAGGAAAGCCGGTGGCTAAGATGACGATTGCGAAGATGAGGATCCCCCACAGCGCGTTCGTCGTGCCGTACGAGATGCCGACGTTGGCGCCGATGGCGAAGTCGGCGAGGTAGGCGATGCCACCTAGTGCCGAGATGCCTACCACTCGCGTGGACCACTTGCGATAGCTTCGCGGCGCGAACCGCAGCGTGTAGTCCTCCAACGTTTCCTTACTGGCCGTCATGGTGTCGAGGTCTGCCTCATCCACTCCTGGTTTCCTGCTGATCTCTTGCGTCATGGTTGGCAAAGCTTGGGCCTCCTTGTTTCCGTAATGTGACAACCGTGTTCCCACCGCGAGCGAAATCGCTGATTGCGGCGTTGTCGGTTGGTGTTCTTGTCCATCTTTTAAATAAGTCGGCAGCCATAGAGATAGGTCCCTCAGACCTGTTCCTTATTGGATGCTGCGCGAATCATTCCGCTCCTGTTGTGTCGCCCACCATCTCATAAAAGACGGCGTAGACTTATCGGGAAATTCCTGAAAAACAACAGGGAAAGCACTTAGGAGACTCAGAGAATTACCGAAGGCTCAGGGAATGCGGGAAAAATAGATATAACTTAAGTATCTCGATGGAGCACCAGGTCAGCACACAGTCTGACCCTGTACTGTCGATAAAAAACCGGTAGTTGGTATCGGATGGCGACGCACCGGGCGTTGTCGCCGCTCAAGTGGCAGCAGGCGAAGCCGTATGGCACGTTGACGCTGAATAAGCAGGTTGTAGCTCTGGGATGCGGCAAAGACGGCGCAGTGATCGTGGCTGCTCAATTTGCCGCTTAAGGAAGTGATCGGCGTCGAGCTGTCTCCATGACACTGCAAGGTGGCGGCGGCCAATGTCGGGGCATCGGTGTCGAACGGGAGGCATCTCGTGTCGTGCAGAAATATCAGGGTGGACTGCATCAATGCGACCGCCCCTTCCTGGGACCAGTGTTTACAGATGTCGCCGATAACATGCGCCGGTTCCAAGCGGATACCGGGCGCCGCGTCTTGATCGCCTATTCTTGTCCGGTGGAAGAACTGATGCCCCAGGAATATCCCGGGTTTGTCAAATGAGCGGACTATCAGGTGATCTCGATGAGCGACTCATAGAGTCTGTGGGAATGCCACGCCGAAGCGCCCTTTCCTTGCAAGAGGCGCATTAAACACCTTCGCCATTGAACGAGCAGCATGTTGTCAGGCGACGTCTTTGCGCTTGATCAAGTCCGCAAGGTGGGCGAAGGGTGTGAAGGTCGAAGGCCGTTCTTGCTGCCGGCTCGGGGGTGTCTCACCAGGTTGGTCAGTTACCAGATATCGCTGGTGTTCATTGTCATGACAGTAGAGGCATAGCAACTCCCAGTTGCTGCCGTCGAGTGGATTGTTGTCGTGATTATGATCCTTGTGATGGACGGTGAGCTGGTTCAGCTTTCTGCCATCAAACTCTCTCCCGCAGTGCGCGCAAATCCATGGAAATAGTTTGAGCGCGCGGGCCCGATATGTCTCTTCGCGATGAGGCGGGTGATTCCGTGCCATGAGAGCCTCCGTGAGATTGGCGACTCGGCACGGAAGCTATTCTACACCAAGTGTCGAGCCAATACACGCCAAGCGCCGAAAGAGAGTGCGAAAGGCCCGGCGAGCCGTGATGAATGGAGAAGAACCATTGCCTCTATTGAGTTTCTGGGAGATACTGAGGCCCCATTGAGGGCGTCTCGCAGTGATGGCCGGGAGCAAAGCGGAGGAGATATGAAGGAGAAGAGAGGGAAGGGAAAGGGAGAAGACACAGACAAGACGGTTGAAGCAGAAACACATGGGGCAAGCGATCCCTTTCAACGCCTGCTCAGGCTGATGTTCAAGGCCCATCCATGGCACGGCGTGTCTATAGGGCAAGAAGCTCCGGATGTGGTGACCGCCTATATCGAAATTGTTCCGACCGACACGGTCAAATATGAAGTGGATAAGAGCAGCGGTTTTCTCAAGGTGGACCGGCCTCAGCGGTTTTCAAATTTCTGT
>CAZNBG010000364.1:0-3735 GCA_964570915.1 uncultured Nitrospira sp.
CCATGTGTTTGGGGCCGCTGGCATCGGCGGTGATGAACGGCAGGTTGATTTCCGTTTCTTGAGACGAAGACAATTCGATTTTGGCCCGTTCCGCCGATTCTTTCAGGCGTTGGAGCGCCATCCGGTCTTTTCGCAAATCGATGCCTTGGTCTTTCCTGAACTCGTCGACCAGCCAATCCATCACGCGCTGATCGAAGTCGTCACCTCCGAGATACGTATCACCGTTGGTGGATTTCACCTCAAAGACACCTTCGCCGATTTCGAGGACGGAGATGTCGAAGGTTCCGCCGCCCAAGTCGTACACGGCAATCCGTTCATCTTTCTTCTTGTCGAGGCCGTATGCGAGAGAGGCGGCCGTTGGTTCGTTGATGATGCGGAGGACGTTTAAACCGGCGATTTGTCCGGCATCTTTAGTCGCTTGACGTTGGCTGTCGTCAAAGTAGGCGGGCACGGTGACAACGGCTTCGGTCACTTTTTCACCGAGATAATCTTCGGCCGTCTGACGCATTTTCTGCAGAATCATGGCCGAGATTTCCGGCGGACTGTAGCGTTTGCCACGCAATTCCACGTGCGCGTCGCCGTTATCGGCCTCGACGACCTTATAGGGAAGCCGTTTCATGGCCTCTTGAACTTCGCGGCTCTTAAACTTGCGCCCCATCAGGCGCTTCACCGAGAAGATGGTGTTTTCCGGATTAGTAATAGCTTGCCGCTTGGCGATTTGGCCGACCAGCCGTTCACTCTTGTCGGTGATGGCGACGACGGAAGGAGTGGTCCGGCTTCCTTCGGCGTTGGCGATCACGACGGGGTCTCCGCCGCTCATAATCGCCACACAAGAGTTGGTGGTCCCGAGGTCGATGCCGATGACTTTACCCATTGGTGGACTCCTTCCTTCTCGACCGTGACGACTGAATGCGGTCAGTTCGTCGTTGAGTCATGTTCGCGGGCATGGGCCGGACCTGACGACACACTGACCATTGCAGCCCTCAGAATTCTATCGTGTAACCGGTAACCCTTTTGAAACTCGTCCAGCACCTTATTGGCCGGCAGGTTGTCGGATGGCATGTAAGAGACTGCTTGATGTGTGCTTGGATCGAACTCCTGGCCGGTCGTTTCTACGGCCTGTACGCCGAACTTCGCAAGGACGCCGAATAGCTGCTTGAGTGTCAGTTCCACGCCTTGGATTAACGCCGAATCGCCTCCGTTGGTCCGAGAAGCCTTGATCGCGCGCTCCATATTGTCGACCACCGGCAACAGCTCCTTCAAAAGCTGTTCATTTCCGAATCTAATCTGGTCACGCTGGTCGCGTTGTGTCAGCCGCTTGTAGTTTTCAAACTCGGCGGCCAGCCGGAGGTACTTGTTGTTGACCGTCTTGCATTCTTCAGTCTTAAGGGCCAACTCGTCCTGAACTGAGGAATCCGCCGCGTTCCTTGATGACGGATCTTCCTCTAAACTCCCGATTGTATTGGCGTTTGTTTTTTCTTGGTCTTGATCGTCGTTCATCCTGATACCTCTACAGCGCTGGAGATATCCATAGGAGGGCGGGAAGTCAACGGGTAAGAGGAAAATAAAATGATGGAGACAAGTAGAAAATTAGGTCCAATACGTCATACTCGCGCCGCGGGCACGGCGATAGAGAAGTTCGAGCCCGTCCAGGGTCAAGAAGGGTTCAATATGCTGAATTGACTTCGCCTCCGGGGCAATCACCGCAGCTAATCCCCCTGTCGCGATCACATACGAGGTGCGCCCCATTTCCTCTTCTATCCGTCGGACAAGGGTATCCACGAGCCCGGCATACCCGAAGATGAGCCCCGCTTGAATACTACTGGCCGTATCGATGCCAATGACGGTTTTAGGCCGAGTGAGTTCCACCTTGCTCAATTTTGCAGCCCGGGAGAAAAGGGCGTCGGCGGAAATCGCCAGGCCCGGGGCGATCGCGCCTCCAAGATAGTCGCCGACTTGACTGACAGCACAAAACGTCGTGGCTGTGCCGAAATCAACGATGATAAGGTCACGGTGAAACTTATGATAAGCCGCGGCAGCGTTCACGATGCGGTCGCTACCGATCTCTTTGGGATTCAAGTATCTCAGAGTCAAGCCCGAGTCCATCTCGGACGACACAATGATCGGAGTACAGCGGAAGGATGTTTCGATCATCGACTCGAACGTTTCCGTGAGGGCAGGGACGACACTGGCAATGATGGCGCCGGTGATGTGCTCGGGAACACGGCCGCTTCGCGCCATGACACTGAGGCAAAGGACGCCATACTCATCGGCTGTGGTTTTGGGGTCGGTCGCCAATCGCCAATGAGTCAACAGGGTCGATCCATCAAAGATCCCCCCAACAATGTTGGTATTTCCGATGTCAATGGCCAATAGCATAGAGACCATTCTACTCGGCATGCCGCCGCTTGCGCTACTCTCTCAGATGAAACACATCCGCTGCCCGCACGTCGATGAGCGGGAGAGGTTGTGATCGAGGATGGGGTGACAGGGTTCTCACCTGCAGCGCACCGTCAGCCGAAATCGCTTCTGCGGTGCCGTTGATCTGTTGATCGTCGCTGAAAAAGACGCGCACTTGGCGTCCCAGTGTTGTGCAGCGAGTGGTATAGGCCTGGCGCACCCGCACCGACCCATGAGAGCGAAGCTCGCCAAGCCACTGTTCAAGTTCCAGCAGCAGTTGAGCGATGAGGCGATTACGGTCGATCGGCCGCTGGGAAGCTTCGAACAATGATGTGGCAATCGGTCGCAAGGCTTTCGGAAAGGACTCCGGTGGCAGGTTCACGTTGAGGCCGATTCCGATCACAACGACCGGATCGTTGGATGAGGGGAACATACCCTCGCAGAGAATACCCCCGACTTTGCGTTCATGGAAGAGCAGGTCATTGGGCCACTTGAGAGCGAGTGACACCCCGGCTACTTGTTGAGTGGCTTCGGCGACGGCCAGCGCGCTGACAAGCGGCACCCAGGATAGCCATTGCGAAAGGGAGAGGGTCTGTCCTATGCCACGTATAATGACGGAACAATAGATGTTCAGTCCCGGTGGGGAGAACCAGACACGTCCATGTCGGCCATATCCCCCGGATTGGCTTTCGGCGACCACGACCGTGCCATGCGCCGCCCCGTGTTGAGCAAGTATGTTTGCTTCCTTGTTGGTTGAGGGGAGTTCCTGGTGCACATACAGGAAATGGCCAAGTGACGTGGTCGCGAGGGTGCTGCGGATATCGTCACTACTGAGCGGGGAGGAGGAAGACATTAATTAGAAGCGTCGGATTGGTGATTGCGGAGACAACGTCAAGACCAAGCTGATCGCTGCCGCCGGCGCCGAATGGGTCAGTGCTCCGATTGAAATGCGATCGGCACCGGCCGCAGCCATGGCTCGGACGTTCTTGAGAGTGATGCCGCCCGATACTTCCACGAATGCCCGTTTCTTGATCAAGGCAACGGCGCGTCTGACCATGCGCGGAGCCATATTGTCCAGCAAGATGATATCGGGTTTTCCTGTGAGAGCTTGTCGAACTTCAGAGAGCGACTCCGTTTCGACAATAATCGGCAGGGAATTTGAGCGATGAGCATGAGCCAAGCGGCATGCCTTCTCCACCCGCCGTCGAGTGCGCTGCAGAAGAGCCAGGTGATTATCTTTTATCAGAATGCCGTCGCTCAATGACCGGCGGTGGTTGATCCCTCCGCCAAGCGAGACGGCCCACTTCTGAAGCGCACGCCAGCCGGGAAGGGTCT
>CAZNBG010000365.1:0-3719 GCA_964570915.1 uncultured Nitrospira sp.
TCGGAATGATTCTTACCGATTGGACTCCAGATCTAAGTTCAAACTCGTACTATTCGTCGTACACTCTGCAATATGGAGACGAACTCCAGCGGTAATTCCTAAAGGAGTCAACCCCACCTGCGGGTTTCCTCGATCGCGGACAGAAGTCATCGTGTTTTTTGACCAGTGTGTCCAGTACGATGGCCGCTAACGATGGGCAGCCTCCTGAGCCAATATGAGACTTAATCCAGAGACCGCAGCCAGTCCCGCAAGATGGTATGCGTGGTTTAAGCGAATTACAGACATTCTCGGGGCAGGCTTCGCCTTGATCTTACTGGCCCCGTTAATAATAGTTAGCGCGCTCGCAGTATTACTGAGTGTAGGTTGGCCACTTCTATTTCGGCAAAGGCGGCCAGGACTCAAAGAGCAGAGTTTCACATGTCTCAAGTTCAGGACCATGACGGAGGCACGCGATGTACATGGATCTCTGCTTTCAGAGGAGCGCCGATTAACCAGAGTCGGTGCAGTCCTGAGGCGCACTAGCTTAGATGAGCTGCCGCAACTGTGGAATATTCTAAGAGGAGACATGAGTTTCGTCGGACCCAGGCCTCTGCTCGAGAGCTACTTACCCTACTACACTGTCACAGAACATCGCCGGCATTCCGTTCGGCCGGGTCTAACGGGGTGGGCTCAGATTCACGGAAGACATCGCACACCCTTTAATGAGCGCCTCGCGATGGACGTATGGTATGTCGACAATGCTTCCATGGGCCTGGATCTGCTGATACTACTCAAGACGATATGGATTCTGGCAGCAAACCAGGGAGTGACTGGAGACTGCCTGCCGCGCTTCGACCAGCTACGCTCACAATCCATCTCCCTTGTTTCCGACATAACTCACGGGAGTGATAATCAGTGAGCTCCGGGCTGCGAAAGGGCGATTAGTGCTGCAGAAGGAAGGCAGAAGGAAAGCGCCGCTATGAGCGATAACGGCCTAGTTCCGGCAACACTGCCGAAAGTAGCAGTGATTGGCTGCTCCGGCCACGCGCGGGTTGTCATTGACGTACTAGAGTCTGAAGACCGATGCCACATTATCGGATTGCTGGATACTTACAAAACCTTCGGCACTGAAGTGCTAGGGTATGAGGTACTGGGAACAGATGAAGATTTGCCAGCGCTTCTTGCAGCGGACATAATTGATAGCGCGATCGTTGCAATAGGTGATAATTGGGTCCGAAGTCAGATGGTCGCTCGTATAAGGAAGGTAGCGCCGTTGCTTCGTTTTGTCTCAGTAATCCATCCGTCTGCACATGTTGCGCGTGAGGTGACCATAGGTGAAGGCACTGTAATAATGCCTGGAGTCGTAGTCAACACGTGTTCGCGCATTGGGAAGTTTTGCATTCTGAATACAAACAGCTCTTTGGATCACGACTGCATCATGGGAGACTACTCAAGCTTAGCTCCTCGAGCCGTAACTGGCGGCGGAGTAACGATCGGCGCGTTTTCAAGCATCGCCATTGGTGCAGTTGTGTCACACGAAATTAACATTGGCGAACACACAGTGATTGGCGCTGGCTCCACAGTTGTCAAGGACATTCCTGACAGTGTAGTGGCGTATGGTACTCCGGCGCGGGTTGTGCGACGTAGGAACTACGACGATACGTACTTAGTCCGTGCTTCAAGCAAAGAGATCAGCCCCCCTCGCCCGCCCAAATCTCCGGCATTCGTACGGTCGTTACAGTCATTGATGCTAATTCCTGCGACTAGTTCCGGATGGTGCACTTATTTGGAACGGACAAAACACGACTTTTTCCACACGGCGCAGTATCATCTTGCGGAAACATCAAGAGGTGGAGAGGCACTGCTCGCCGTGTACGGCAAGGGTGATAAGTTCGTTGCATGGCCCTATATTTTGCGAGACATCGACACGCATAAGCCGCGAACAAACGAAACATTCAAAGACATAACCTCAGTTTACGGCTATTCAGGTCCGATAGGATACCGGTGTGAACTAGGTGAACCGTTCCTGGATTGCGCATGGGATGCGATGATAGAGGCCTGGCGGGCCGAGTCCGTGGTCAGTGTTTTTGCCCGATGCCATCCTCTACTCGAAAACCATAAGCTGTTGCCTATTCATAATGATGGTGGCGGGGTAGTGGGACCATACGAGACCACGTGTCTTCACGGGAAAACTGTGGCAATTGATTTGTCGCGCTCTCAAGCTGATTTGTGGAATTCTTACAAAAGACAGCTCCGACAGGCATTGCACCGAATGTTCCAACTAGGGATGGCGGCTACATATGATCCCGATTGGCTCTATCTCAATGATTTCGTGCGTCTGTATTACGGCACCATGAAACGAAATCACGCAACTCCGTTCTATTTTTTTCCGAACAAGTACTTCCTGAAACTCAAGGAAGCCCTCGGTCCACATGGTAGCCTGATGGTAACGCGCTACGAAGGGCAGACGATTGGAGCAGCGCTTCTAATCGAATACTCTGGATTTGTCAATGTTCATTTACTGTCCTCGGACGAACGCTTCGCGCACTTGTCAGTCAGCAAGCTCATCGTACATGAAGCACAAGCATGGGCACAGAGAAGGGGGAACCGATTTCTTCACCTTGGAGGTGGCCGAGGGAATAGGGATGACGATTCGCTCTTTCGCTTCAAGAGGTTGTTCTCAGAAGACACATACCCGTTTTATACCAGCCGATGGATTCTGGATCAGGAGATGTATAAATTCTTGGTTAATGAACGGCGGAAGAAGTTGGAAAGACTGAGATCCAATCGGATATTGGAAGGTCACTTCCCTCTATATAGAACTACATTTGACCCGACAGACAGTGCTCCACAAAACGATCAATACATTGATGGTGAGGTTAACTCACCATCATCCCAAGTCCAATTGGATGCAGTTGTGAATGGACAGTACCGTGCTTAAAGCGCCTTTTTGTCATATTGACTCAACAACAGCGGGTGCTCAAAATCAGTCTGCCCAGCAATTGATACACATTGATTCTGTGCCGGGGACCACATCCTCTGGCCGGGAATTGTGCCAGATCGAATCCACGGAGGCCACGGGATCGATGCGCCGTCCAGCCGTTTTATATGGCCCCGCGCGGATTCTTTGGAATCTCCGGCATCAGGGTGTTCGGTGCACGATACGGATTATTCTTAGGTCTTGCATGGTTTCGGCTGGAACACGATGGGGGTTACTCCGGCCGCCCCGTACGGCACTGCATCAACAAGTTGAGGTGCTTGGCTTAAATCCCGGAGATGTAGTTGAGGTGAGGTCCTTCGAAGAAATTCTTCACACCCTTGATGTTGGAAACCGCCATCGCGGGCTGGTGTTCACGCCGGAAATGCGAAAGCATTGTGGGCGGCGATATCGAGTTTTCAAAAGGCTCGAGCTTATGTTCGACGAATATAGGCATGTACAGAGGCGGTTAAAAAATACCGTTTTGCTCGAAAATGTTCACTGCACTGGTGAAGGTATCGGGTGCGATCGGGCATGTTTCCTTTACTGGCGCGAAGTCTGGCTGCGTCGAGTGGAAGGCGGGGCGGACGTGGATTATCGGGAAGAGAAAAGATCGAGCCACGCCCCAGTTAATTAAACTTGAACGGACAGCAGCGCGAACTGGCCGGCGCGATTCACATCGACACATGAGGTGAGAGTCATTGAAGAGTTTTGCTGCCACGTCAGAAAAGCCATCTCATGATATGAGTCGACGCAAACCCAG
>CAZNBG010000366.1:0-3718 GCA_964570915.1 uncultured Nitrospira sp.
TTACATCTTTTGGTGGATTCAATAAACGTTAAGGATTACCCCGGCTTTGGTTGCTGGAGTTCCTGCCCGTTTGTGGACTGTGAATGATATCGTTGCTCTGGTCGAACAATCCGAGATTCAGTCAAACTGATGCACTACCGAAAAGATCATGAATTTTTCATATGAACAGCGCGTGTCATGCTAGAATCAGGGTGTGCCGATCCCTCACGAATCAGTTCCTGCGCAGTCTCTTCTAGACGCAGCGGTTGCCGCCAGTCAAAAAGCCGGCGCCATTCTCCTCAAATATGCCGAGGCCGGCTTCCATATCGACTATAAGAACCCGATCAACTTGGTGACCGATGCAGACCGTGCCGCAGAGCAGTGCGTCATCGATTATATCCAGACTCGCTTTCCGACCCATCGGTTCCTGGCCGAGGAACGTGGGCCCGTCGAAGAGACTCCATCCCCCTATCTGTGGATTATTGATCCGTTGGACGGGACGACCAACTTCGCTCATGGCTATCCCGCCTACTGCGTGTCTATTGGCCTAGAGTACAAGAGCCGATGCATCCTCGGAGTCATCTACGACCCATCACGGAATGAACTGTTCACAGCCATCGAGAATGGCGGCGCTCAGTTAAACAGCCGCTCCATTCACGTTTCCAACACGATCACGCTCGACCGCAGCCTCTTGGTAACAGGCTTCGCGTATGACATCAGGGAATCGCCGCGAAACAACCTTGATCATTTTTCCAAGTTTGCCCTCAAGGCGCAGGGAATCAGAAGGACGGGTTCTGCTGCTCTTGATCTCTGTTACGTGGCAGCGGGACGTTTTGATGGTTTTTGGGAGGTTCGGCTCCATCCATGGGATATGGCAGCCGGGTCGGTCATTGCACGAGAAGCTGGAGGGCAACTGACTGATTTCCGCGGAAGAGACCTTACCATCTATGGACAGGAACTCGTGGCCAGTAATGGACATATCCACTCAGCCATGCTCGAAGTCCTCGCCCTAGAGGAGTCGCGATAAGATGGCTCGTCACACACGAGACATCCTTCGTAAGGTGGATCGCTTGATATACAACCCGACTCTAAATACGGTATGCTACACGGGTGAGCTAGGTGAGGAGAATCTCATGGCACGCGCGGTTCCACCTTCCGGACAACCGAACATGACCCCTTCCAGCGACAAGGTTACCGACTCAGCCTGGGATGTGGAGTTGCTCCGCGTTCTCGTCAGCAGGAAAGGGATGCAGGTTGAAGCCCAATGGGCCATCCACCCTCAATTGAAGCATGACTTGCTACCCAAAGAATGGCAAGAGGTGACGGATCTTATGGCCCAGGTAACCGACATCGTAGGAAATCGGTTTTCCCAAACCCTTTCGAACGTCGATCCCATGCCTCCCGGTCACGCCTGATCGTTCCACCGCGTTCTTCCTTCCTTCTCCACACCTAGGCGATCTTCGGCAAAAACCTCGTGGGTTCATGGCGTGCAGGTGAGAAATGCGGCAGAGAAGTTGTCGATGTAACCGTTGTACAGGAATTAGAGATACTGATTTTCTGGAATCGCCAGCGTGAAATACTTGCCGCGCTCTTCGTAGAGCACTCGTTGGGTCGTGAGATCGTTGAGGATTGGTAACAGGACCGCGTCGTTGCACTCGATTCGTCCAGCCACTGCAGCTCGAATTTGCTCCACACTTTTTGCCGATTCGTTGCAGACCTCGATCACCAACGACGCCAATCCCTCATACCGCCGGCGAGTCGGCGCCTTTGGATCCCTGCCGTCATAGACCGTTACGTAGTTTGGCGCCTTCGAGTAGTACAGAAACGGGCGATCTGCCGACCGATGCACTCGTTGCCAGCCTTCGATCGCTGCAACGAGCTCTTGATACACGTGTGGATCCACCGGCCAGTTGTCGAGTTCGTACTCGAAATCATAGGCGATCTTCTTCAGGTCAATCCGCCCTCCATCATAGACGTACTCGTATGCCAACCCCGGCCCGGTAATGCGGACCCCGTACTCGTGTGGTCTGGTGAAGTAAGGGCTGAAGCGCTGTAACCAGAACTTTCCTGTCGCCTCCGGCGGCTGAAGATGAAGCAGCGAAGGGATCAGGCTGAGCTGGCGCTGATAGTCCTCGTTGGTCTCCCCTGGGAAACCGAGCAGGATATTCCAGAGCACTGTCACGCGATAGTAGAGACTCCACTTGAGACAGATGATGTTCTGCATCGGCGTGGCGCCCTTGTCCATAGCACGCAGCTGAGTGAGACTCAGACTTTCCAACCCCGGCTGCATACATTTCACACCACCCGCTGCCAAGGTCCCGATCTGACGCTTCTGTAAATTGCTCTTGGTCTCGATAAAGACATCCAGGTCGCAATGGTCTGCCGCGAGTCTCCCGAAAAGATCTTCGATATACGACATGTCGATGATGTTATCGACCAAACGAAATCGGACCGCATCGTACCGATGCGAGAGATAGGCGATTTCCTGCATGACTTGTTGTGGCGCCTTCGCCCGAAACTTCATGCTCTGTGCATTGAGCCCACAGAATGTGCAGTGATGTTTCTCCCCCCACCAGCAACCGCGAGAACCTTCATACAGAAGAATGCGATCCAGCCCTTGCGCTGTATAACCCAGTTCCGCGAGCAACTGATAATAATCGTCATAATCGGGGGGTCCGGTCTTCGCAAAATCGGAGAAGAGTTCCGCATTCTGCGTGAACCCAATCTTCTCCCCTTGCCGATAGGCCACACCATTCGGATAGCCCTCTGTCTTGCCGGCCAGAATCAGACGCACCAACGGAAGGAAGCTTTCTTCACCCTCGCCGACGACGACATGATCGATAAAAGGAAACGCTCTGAAGTATTCAGAGCCCATTTCGCCGTCGAAGTTCGCTCCACCGAAGACGATCACAACATGCGGATAGAGATCCTTGATCAACTTGGCCATCGTCAGACTCGCCACGTTCTGGTCGAACGTCGACGTAAATCCGACCACCTTGTACTGCCCCCAATTAATGGAGCGAAGCGCCCAGGTCAGAAACTGTGGGGCGATGCGTGTTGCCATCTCCTCGAAATATCCAATCGGCTTCCCACTTTCTTGAGCCACCTGTTCAAACACCGGCTTGAAGATTCGCGGATACTCCGCACGTTTGGGGTTGGCTCGAAACAGAAGGTAGGAGAACAGCCATTCGCCGAAGAGTGCCCGCTTTTCACAAATCGCCTCGTGTAAATCCACCCCGATCAGGTGGGCGAAGCGCACGTTCAAATGATGGCAATGGACGGGAATTCCGTTGGACTTGAGCAGTGCGGAGAGCGTGCCGAGTTGAATCGATGGATACTTGGCGTAGCTGAACGGCATGTTGACGAGCGCGATGTGAGTCTGGTCGCTCATTCAATTAATGCCTCGCGTGGTTCAGGCCAAACACGGGAGTAGGACTAACCGGCGGCAGCCCTAAAGGGTTCGAATTCCCGGTCGGCCTTGGCGGCAAGATAGAAGTCGCTCTCGGTCAGGCCGTTGATCTTATGTGTCCAGATCTCAACCTTGGTTTTTCCCCAGGCCAGATACAGATCGGGATGGTGACCTTCAGCTTCTGCGATCGCGCTCACCTTGTTGACAAAGGCCAACGCCTGAGCAAAGTCCTTGAACGTGTACAACCGTTCAAGATGTCCCTGGCCATTGAGAGACCTCCCGCGCCCCAGTTCCTTCAATATCGCCTGAATCCGATCGTTCGGCAACGGT
>CAZNBG010000367.1:0-3718 GCA_964570915.1 uncultured Nitrospira sp.
AACACCGGGTGCGCCTTCTCAATCTCATCAAACAAGAGGACGGAGTAAGGCCGACGTGGAACGTTTTCGGTAAACTGTCCGCCTTCTTCGTACCCGACATAACCGGGGGGAGCACCGAAGAGCCGAGAGCTCGTAAACTTTTCCTGGTACTCGGACATGTCGACGCGAATCAGCGCATCTTCGCTGTTGAACAGAAACTCCGCCAACGTCCTGGCCAACTCGGTTTTCCCGACGCCCGTCGGGCCCAAGAAAATGAACGACCCAATCGGTTTCCGGGCTTCCTTTAAGCCGGCACGAGAACGACGGATGGCACGGGCGACAGCCGAGATGGCTTCATTTTGACCCACGACCCGCTTATGGAGGAACTCCTCCATACGTAGCAGCTTGTTGGACTCCTCCTCCTCCAATTTAAAGAGCGGAATACCGGTCATTTTTGAGACCACGTAGGCGACATCTTCTTTGCCAATCACCGGCTTGTTCTTTTCCTGGCTCTTTTTCCACTCGCGCTTCGATTCGTCCAGCAACTTGCGCAGCCGCTCTTCTTCCTCACGATGCCGCACCGCCTCCTCGAAATTTTGCATGGAGATCGAGAGTTCTTTCTCACGTGCAACTTTTTTGAGCTCTTGCTCCATCGCTTTCAATTCAGAGGGTAGTGCATACGTCTGGAGCTTGGCCCGTGACCCCGTTTCATCGATCAAATCGATTGCCTTGTCGGGCAGGAAGCGATCAGTAATGTACCGGTCGGACAACTTCACGGCCTCAACGATCGCGTCTTCCGTGATCTCTACTCCATGATGTTCCTCATATCGGTCTCGAAGCCCTTGGATGATGCGCACAGTTTCGTCGAGATTCGGCGGTTGAACATGGATCGGCTGGAATCGACGTTTCAATGCCCCGTCTTTCTCAATGTGTTTTCGGTACTCATCCAAGGTCGTGGCCCCAATGCACTGAATCTCACCCCGCGAAAGCGCCGGCTTGAGCATATTCGAGGCATCGATAGACCCTTCAGCGGCTCCCGCCCCGACCAACGTATGGAGCTCGTCGATGAAGATGATGATATTTCCGGCCTGAACGATCTCCTTCATGACAACTTTAAGACGTTCTTCAAATTGTCCGCGATACTTTGTCCCTGCGACGAGAGACCCTAGGTCAAGCGCAATGACCCGGCGAGAGAGCAAATTATCGGGAACTTCAGACTGAACGATCCGTTGGGCGAGTCCTTCGACAATGGCGGTTTTTCCGACACCGGATTCGCCGATCAGCACGGGATTATTCTTGCTTCTTCGGCTGAGAATCTGTAGGACCCGCTCGATTTCATCGGCCCGGCCGATCACTGGGTCCAGCTGACCTTCTTGGGCCAACTGAGTCAGATCCCGGCCGAATTCGTCGAGCGCCGGAGTATTACTCTTCCGATCGCGCTCACGCGGAGCAGACTTTCGCAAAAAGGTTACCGTTAACTGCCTGGCAGTCAACAAGTTCGCGCCCAAGCTCCGAAGAATTTTTCCCCCGATCCCTTCCTCTTCTCGGAGAAGACCCAGGAGAAGATGCTCACTCCCGATGTGATTATGGCCAAGGAGACGTGCCTCCTCAACTCCGTATTCGATCACTTTCTTTACTCGTGGGCTGAAGGGGATCTCACCAAACGTCATGGTGGTCCCGCCGCCAGGCAGGTTTCGCTCGATTTCCAACCGGATCTGCTCGGTGGAAAGCCCCATCTTTTTCAGGATCATAAGGGCGATACCATCGGACTCACGAAGTATGGCCAACACGAGATGTTCGGTCCCCAGATAATCGTTTTGGTGCCGTTCGGCCTCTTCCCGCGCGAGGATGATGATCTTTCGACCTTTGTCCGTGAATCGTTCGAACATCCTGCCTCCTTCTAGTGAGTGCGAACCATCGGCCGCGTTCGAGCAAAACCATTGAAAAACCTTGGCCTAATTCTAACCACAGTATGCTTGAGAGTCAAGGTTGAGGAGAGAACAAGACAGCGTGACACCACGACATTCACTACCACATCTCCTTCCGTTATTCTTTTTCATCTGAACCGACACGACTTCCTCTGCACTTGGCTTTCCGTTGACATAAAAAGGAGCATCTCGATACAATCGCGCGCCGCGTTTCATCATCCATAGGTTGACGATCCGTGAAAAGTAAAAGCATTGGGATTTTGACCAAACCGAAGTTCCCTGAAGTCAAATCCACGTTGCTCGGAGTAGTAGACTGGCTCCGCGACCGCAACATCGATGTCCTGCTCGACACAACGTCTGCAACGTTACTGAACGAACAGGGTGGAATTCCCAAGACTCAGCTGGCCGACAAAGCCGACGTCCTGTTGGTGCTAGGGGGAGACGGAACCATCTTGAATGCCGCGAGGCTAGCCTCGGAACGGAGCATTCCCATCCTCGGTGTCAACATGGGCGGTCTCGGCTTCCTCACCGAAGTCCGGTTAGACAATCTCTATCCCTCCCTCGAGCGAGTCTTCGCCAACGACTTTACCCTAGATGAGCGCCTGATGCTGGCCACACACGTTCATCGGCATGGGGAAACCGTTGCCCGTGGAGTTGTGCTGAACGACATCGTGATCAGCAAAGGGACGCTGGCCCGCATGATTGAACTGCAGATCAGTATCCAGGGGCAATTCGTTACCAATCTGCGCGGTGACGGTCTGATTATTGGAACCCCAACCGGCTCTACCGCCTATTCTCTTTCTGCCGGAGGCCCCATCATGAACCCTGCCGTGCAGGCTCTGATCTTGACGCCGATCTGCCCACATACCCTGACCCATCGCCCCTTAATCGTCCCAGGAAATGTTACGATTGAAGTGACTTTGACGAGCAAAGATGAAGGATCAATGGCCACGCTTGACGGGCAAGTCGGCGTCGCTATTACGCAGGGCGATGCGGCGGTCGTTGAGGTTTCAGATCATCGGACCAGATTGATCAGATTTCCCGAAAGCCACTACTATGAAGTGCTGAGAGAAAAACTAAAATGGGGTCACGCATGAGGAACCGTCGATTCAACTGCTCGACACTCTTCCCTGTTCAATGTGTTTGAGCATGTCCTGATTTGCCACAAACTTGAATTCCCCTATACAGTCGGCTCTCCCCGCGGATGAACGCTCTGCCACATCGAGTACCCGTAACCCGTTCACATCGACCGGCCGACTCTGCCGCTTCTTTAGAAGCACATGTATATGATCGAGCACTGTCTTGATGTCTCCACCGCCATGCTTGGTCGCGAGATAGCGTTCGACGACCTCCGCACACCAGTCTCCGTCACGCTTCGCGACACCAACGAGGCCCTCGCTGGCTTTCCTGGCCCAACCGGCCAGAAACACACCATCCATGACCTTGCCGATGCTTTCGTCGTAGGCCTGAAAGAGCGCATCATCGGGGTCGTTCCCCGTCTTGTTGGGGTTCGTGACAAACATGCCGTTCTTGTATGGTAACCCGACCGTTTCATCAACCTTGTCGCCGACGGCGAACACAACAGCATCGCACGGAAACTCATACAACTGCTTCAACCCTACGGCGACGGTATCCTCCCCCTTGGGGTCCAGCCTGTTGTCTTCCATCTCAAGCCCACGAACTCGATTGTGGGCATCAACCAGAATACGCTTCGGCGACGCGAGGAACCGGACGCCCATCTTTGTACCGGATCATTTCGCCTCCCCATTCCTCAACTCGCCCGTTAACCCTTTCAAAACCACATCTGGATT
>CAZNBG010000368.1:0-3700 GCA_964570915.1 uncultured Nitrospira sp.
CTCAGCCAGGGACTAAATCATCAAGGTAGGGATCGGCTCGTTGAACGTGCCTCGTTCCAACGCCAGGACAAGATGATCTTTCAGCAGATTTAGGGCCACATTTTTCAAATTCAGAGAACTCCACGGCTGACCCCACTGAGACAACACCAACGTCAGCATAAACACACACAAGGAGAAGAGCAGGACCGGCTGTGAAAGACGAAACAGGCTCAGCCCGGCCGCGCGCATGGCGACTAATTCTTTGTCGTAGGACAACCGGCCGAAGGCCGTGACCGATGCGATAAGTCCGGCGATGGGGAGCGTCAGCACCAGACCCGAAGGGAGCAGCATGGCGATAACCTTTAAGACCGCCCAGAAGCCGACTCCTTTGGAGACGAGGAGTTCGACGAGACGCAAGAGCTCCCGGGTCAACATGACAAAACAGAGTGCGCCGAGGCTGAGACCAAACGGGGAGAGGAGTTCCGTGAAAATGTAGCGATCGAGGAGAGTTCGTAAAATCACAGAATTTCTGGGGCGGAGAAGATTGGGGACACTATAGGGGAGTCCTTCTCCCTTGTAAATACAGGAGAAAATCTATGCCATAAAGATTCGCTTGACAGCGCACAGGTCCTATGTTACATGCTCCGCGACTTTCTTCACAAATGATGGGTTCCGTGAGCGCTGTATCACTCCTTCAGGTGCCCGTCCGTTTCTCCCCGCCGAATTCTTGTCCAAGCTATTCTCCGTTTTTGCGTTGCAGGGTCAGTGTGTGGGTGGCGCTACGCAACTACGCGTAGTTGTTGAAAAAAGGAGGGGTTCTGTGAAGACAAAAGGAACGGTCAAGTGGTTCAACGATCGGAAAGGGTTTGGATTCATCCGGCTGGATAGCGGAGAAGATGTCTTCGTCCACTACTCTGCATTGCAAGGCGATGGATTCAAGACTCTCAAGGAAGGTGAAAACGTCGAATTTGATATCGTGCAAGGAGCCAAGGGACCTCAAGCCGCCAACGTGCTCAAAGCGGCTATCGCTGCATCGTAACACATCATCTTCTCGCCTTGTCCGGCGAAAGAATCCACTCATCCGGGCGGAAGGAACGTCGCCTTCCGTCCGGGTGGCCTTCGGTCTGATTCCGCCATTTCCTAGACAAATCCCATGGAGACTGTTAGCGTTTGGCTGTTCTCTTCTTGGAGGTCTGTCGTGCCCCCGGATCGAAGCCGTGTTCTTCAACAGGCGCAGCTCCTGGCGTCCCGCGGACAGTATGAAGCGGCGATTGCCGAATGGAAAAAGCTGGCCGTAGAAACCCCCGCCGACGGCACCATCCATAATTCCATCGGTGATCTGCAATTGAAGCGAAACGTTCCGTCGGAAGCCGCCGCCTCGTTTCTTCAGGCGGCCGCGGCATTCCGAACGGAGGGCGCCACACTTAAAGCGATCGCTGCCTTCAAGAAGGTCCTCAAGTGCGATCCCACGCGGTATGAAGTGTATCGCCACCTCGGCGACCTCAACATCGAACGCGGCTTGGTGAGCAGTGCCGTGCAGGATTACCTCACATTGGGGAAATATTATCTCAAGGAGCGGCGTGGAAAGGATGCGCTCGAGATCTACAAAAAGATCGTCGTCCATGATCCTTCGAATCTGAACGCGCAGCAGCGTGTCGCCGAACTCTGTGTCCAGGAAAACTTACAGGATGAAGCGACCACGGTCTATCTCCAGTTGGGCCGCGAACGGTCGGCGCAAGGGCGATACGACGAAGCCAAAGACGCGTACCTTGCCGTGCTGAGAATCGATCCGGCGAACAGCGAGGCCACCCAGTTCGTAGAGAGTCTGAAGAAAGGTGGAACCGGACCGATCAAGGCGGTCAAACCGGGTTCTTCCGCGCTGATGCAAAAATCGTCGGAACCGCTCGATCTCCTGGCGGAAGCGACACGGAGGATCGACGAGGGACAATATGCCGGCGCCGAAGCCATTTTGAACCAAATGCTCACGAGAGAGCCGGGAAATCCCCAGGTGTGCCAGCTCCTCGCGCGCTTGCACTTGCAGCGCGGGGACGTGCAGGTGGCGCTCGGAGAATACCGCTTCCTGGCCGGGGCGGCACTTAGAGCGCATGACCTGATGCTGGCCGAATCGCTGATTCAGGAGTTTTTATCGGCGGAACCGAACTCGGTTCCCATACTGGAGTTGCACGGTGAGCTGCACGAAGAAAAGGGAGATCGTGCGGGGGCCGCGTGCCACTATGCCAGGGCTATCGAATTGTTGTTGGAACATCCGGAGCCGGGCATGGAAAGCCTGCACGAAGAGCTCTTTGAAAAGGTGCGCTCGCTGTCGAGCGATGAGGCGCTGGTGAATCGGCTGGCGGCGAGAATGAGGGGAGGACCCGCGGAAGATCAGAGCCGGGCTGCCGTTGAAGCATCCCTTCCGGCTGAGTCGGAAGCTGTCCAAGCCGACCGTTCAGGCGATCGGATTCAGGAAGACTCGGAATTCTCGCTGGCGGGTGCGGCGCCGGACGACCGCGGGCTATGTCCCGAGGACAATGGTCCGCAGATAATCGTGCAGCCGATGGAAGCTCCTCACGAACATGAGCTTCAGAACGTGTCGGAGGCCGCCCAGCCTGAGCCATGTGTGATGACGGTTGAGACGCCGGTTTCCACACGACAGGCTGAGGGACAAGAGGCCGATGTCTCGGCTGCGCATCCTGCCGAGCCCGGCGTCGTTCAGACTGCCGTCGAGCCGGTGGCGCCGCCACCCGATTATGAAGCGCACTATGCCATCGGTGTCGCGTACAAGAACATGGGATTGTACGCGGAAGCAAAAGACGAGTTTCAGGTGTCGATGCACAGCGATTCGTTCTATCTCGATTCAGCCCTGATGACGGCGGTCTGTCTCAAAGAAGAACGACACATCGCTCAAGCGATCCAGGGCCTGGAAACCGTCTTGGCCGATCCGCGGTGCCAAGGCGCCAAAGGGCAAGCCATTCGCTATGAGTTGGGCTTACTGTATGAAGCGGCGGAGCAGTGGGAAAAGGCTGCCAGCGCGTTCCAGTCCATTCCGTCGTTTCACGACGTCCCACAGCGGCTGGCCGCCCTGAAGGGGCGGCACGGGGGAAGTGAAGTCGGTTTTCGGTTCACCTCGTAAGATTCAGCCACCCCTCGCTATCACATCTTAGAGTATCCGATTTGGGGCGGTTCGGCCTTCCAACACCGCCGCGATATTCTCAAGGCAGATGAGTCCCATACGGACTCGGGTTTCGCGCGTGGCTGATCCCAGATGAGGGAGAAGCACCACGTTCGGCAGTGAGCGCAACCCGTCGGGGACAACCGGTTCCTGTTCGTAGACGTCCAGTCCGGCCCCGGCGATGGTTCCTGCCGCAAGCGCCGATATCAAGGCGGACTCCTCGATGACCGGGCCGCGTGAGGTGTTGAGGAGAAATGCCGTCGGCTTCATCAGCGCGAGCTTGCGCCGGTCGATGAGATGACGGGTGGACTCGGTGAGTGGAACATGCAGCGAAAGAACATCCGACTCCGCGAGGACGTCATCAAGAGGGCGTCGGGTCCACGAGAGACCGGGCGGACTGGAAATATTCCGGTGGCTCGCATAGATCACCGGCATCCGGAACCCGGCCGCCCGTTGCGCGACCGCCTGTCCGATCCGCCCCATGCCGATCATGCCCATCCTTTTCCCCGATACCTCGGCCCCCAGCCGCGCCGTCGGTGCCCATCCCGC
>CAZNBG010000369.1:0-3693 GCA_964570915.1 uncultured Nitrospira sp.
GGGTGAAAAAAAGGTTGCCGTATTGGAAGGGCTCCTTGAATGTCGCGGAGTTAGTATAGCCAACTGGCGAGGGCTTGGCTATGCGAGAAATTCCCGCCTGTTCCACTCAGTAGCTATTTCGAGGGGATTTGGAGCGCCAGAGGCACGTGTTATAGTCAGGCACCCATGAGCGAGCAGACCTGTTCGATCGGACCATTGCAAAATCTCCCAACGGCCGAAAACCCTACGGCGTCCCGTCCACCGGACAACTCTCGATGGTCACGTTTTGTGAATGTCGTCTGCGCGACCGTCCTAGTTGCGGCGCTGGGGAACATTCTGTGGTTGTCGATAACTTTTCCAAAACTTCAGCAAGTCGAGGAACCAGACCGCGCGCTCGATCTGATGGTCGGCCGTACGATGGAAGCGCAAGATGCTCTTCGACGAGCGCCGGTATGGCAGCAATGGCTGGCGGAATGGACGATGGGGAGCGGTGACGAAATTTCTTGGCAAGCCATCGAGTGGTATCGCGAGCTGGTTGAGACGACGGACGATCCACTGTCCAAGCTTCGGTTAGCGATCCTCCTTGGAGAATCCGGGCGTGAAGCGGCGGCGCTGGCCGAAGCCAGCGGGTGGCAGGACCGCGGTACGTCTGCAGTGCTCTTTGGGCAGCTGATCGAAGCTGCGTATGGCGCTCAACCACTCGATAGAGAACAGGAGGTCGACTTACAAGCTATGGTGGCGGAAACGCTGCCAAACGGATGGTTTTACGATCACCTTGCCGTCAAACTCGCGCAACGAGCGGGTAATCAGGAGCTTCTCGCGACCGTCAAAGACCGGAGTATGGTCAAGGAAGACCAGAGCCAGCAACGGATTCGCCCGTTGCTGCTGTTCGAACTAATCTGTCTAGTGGTCGGGTCAGTCATGCTGTTGGGTATTGTCAGACTCAAGGGGCAGCGGGTGGACATCTTGCGGCTCCATTCACCCGGCGTTCTTCCTCCTTGGTCCGGAGGAATTGCCGCTGCGGTTATTCTCCGTGGTGGCGCCTTGGGAGTGGTCACAATGTCAGTCTTGTTGTTCGCTCCGTCTTTTGAGTCTGTGGTGTCGGCATCGGCCATTCCCTTGGCCTACCTGCCCTTGCTTGCCATCGCGTACGTCCGCCTGCTCAAGCCCTCCGGCCTGACTTTTTCCAACGGGTTCGGTCTCCATATCAAGCCTGCTGACGTGGGACGCCTGGTCTGCATCATCCTCGCCGTAGTCGCTGCCGGGATCTGGGGCGAATGGATGATTGGGCGGACGGCCGAGTTCCTGCATCTGAATAGCCACTGGACTGAATGGTTTGATAAAGATCTCGTCTGGGCGTCACCTACCGTGTTGGCGAGTAGTTTGCTCCAATACGTGATCTTCGCGCCGATCTTCGAAGAACTCGCATTTCGCGGGCTGCTTTATGCGATGCTTCGCCGCCGGTTTTCATTCTTTCCTGCCGCGCTCATCAGCGCCGGCATCTTTGCTTTGGCTCACGGCTATAGCCTGATCGGCTTCATCAGTGTCTTTTGGAGCGGGTTCCTCTGGGCTTGGATCTATGAGCGAACAGGGAGTCTGGTTCCCGGCATGGCCGCCCATGCTATGAACAACTTGCTGGTGTGCCTTACGGTGATGGCGTTGCTTCGTTGAGAGAGCTTTCCTGGATCAGCTCAAGTGCTTCGAATAGATTATTGTGGCGCAACCCTACACGATCCAATTTCAGCAACTCACCCATTCTCTTGTTCAATACCCGCTTGCCGGGTGGTCCCGGTTCCTGAGAGGCGGAGGATCGAATCTCCCATCGCCGCGCGACCGCCTCACAAATATCGTTCCAGGTCATGGGATTGCCATCGCTCACGTTGTAGACCCCGCTTGGTTCGGCATGGGTCAGAGCCGCAAGGCAGGTCGCAGCCAAATCCTCGACATGAATGAGGTTGACATATTTGCGTGAGCGGTTCACGCGGCCAGTTCTGATCCAATCGATGGGATTGCGGCTCGGCCCATAGATTCCCGCGACACGCAACACGATGGCGCCAAAGGCCGTCCGCAATAACTCTTCTCCCTGTACGCGTTGTGGTGTCGGATCGATGGGTGCTGATTCATCCAGCCAGGATGGAGGATAGCCGGTAGCGGTACCGTCGGCATATGCGGAGGTGCTACCCAGCACGACGAGACGACGGGTGCGCAGAGATGCCGCTTCGGCGAATCGCCGGACCAACTCAATCGGCGCTGCAGGAAAGCACCACAGCACGTCAGTCGTGACTGGAATCGACGGCCATGTATCAGGTTGTGTGAGGTCGAACGAGATTCGTTGGTCAGGTCGTAGATGATTGAGGTGTCGTTCGGGGTTTCGGCTGGTGGCAAAGACCCGTGTATAGCGCTGCTCGGCGAGCGGGAAGATGACCTTGGCGCTGTAGCCGGATCCGAGAATGGTAAGTGATTGATGCAAGGGCCGATCGTGCTCCGTGCTGAGATGCGTGCAGTGTGCCAGCGAGAACCGGTCGAGTCCACCGAAAAATTGGATTTTATTTGCGTAGGTATTTCCTCGTGCTATACAGGAAACACGTGTCCGATTGATCACATCAGAAAGAGGGACGGTATGACGACGCAATCCTTGTCATGGTGTTTGTTGCCGGTGCTGCTGGTGGCGGCCGGTTGCCCAAGTGGAGGTGGCGGCGAAGGTGGATTTGAAGGGGGAGCCGTACCAGTCGCCTATGTCGTGAGCAGCGGGCCCAACGAAGTGAAGGCCTATACGATCGGTGCAGCAGGGACCCTGGCAGATGCCGGTACGGTTTCATTAACGACCGACGTTCCCTCGTCCATCGCAGTGTCTTCAAATGGATCCTTTGCCTTCGTCGCGACAAACGGTGGCATCTATGCGTTTACAATCAGCGCCGTGACGGGTGCGCTCACATCGGTCACAGGTTCGCCTTTTTCTTCTGCGAGTACCTTCAACGCGGTCACTGTTTCACCAAACAATCGATTTCTCTATGCCGCAAACAACAACGGTACCATCTCTGGTTACGGTATCAACGGAGCAACTGGAGCATTGACCGTAGTCGGTGCTCCGATTGCGGCGGGAACGACACCAAGCGGGGTGGCCGTCTCGCCGAATGGATCTTTTCTCTACGTGAGTAATCAGGGCTCCAACAATGTGTCGGTATTCAGTATTAACGGAACAACCGGCCAGTTGAGCATCGTGGAAACAGACTCAGCGGGAACAGCTCCAAGCGGCGTCACGATAGAACCGAATGGGCAGTTCTTGTATGTGTCAAACGGTGGTGGAGGTGGCAATGTATCCGGCTATCGAATTACGGCGGTAAACGGTGAACTGGTTTCTTTAGGTGCAGTGTTTCCGGCTGGAGCTACTCCCGTTGGCATCGCCACACCAGGTCGACCATAAATCCTCTCTGAGAGAGTGATAACCCGCGGCCCAGTTACCATGCCGCGGCTAACACCCACTTCATCGGATTCCTTCCCGATGACACCGCGCTTTCCATAGCTGCTTCATTGTCAGAGCTATGTGGGAGTGGTATAACCCGAGATGGGGTTGTCCACACAATTCACACGGCTAGGATCATGACTAGATGGCTGATGATATGGCTCTTCTCATTCGCCTGGCTTCTATCGGGCTGTGGCGATGGAGGTGGAGATGGGGGCACGTTCGGAGGTGTGGGAACCATAGGAGGTGGG
>CAZNBG010000370.1:0-3692 GCA_964570915.1 uncultured Nitrospira sp.
GAACATTGATTGGGATACGATCGAGTGGATCGAACGTCGCTACAAGGTTGAGGCACTAGGTTTCAAGGCGCGGGACGAAAGTGGATGGGATTGGACCGGCAGCGACGAGGTCATGGTTGAAACTCGCGATGCAAAAGGCTGGACGGTCACGAACGAGATTGGCGGCATCGATTCGGGCGACAACCATCACTTTAATCCAGCCGTGAGCTGCATCATCGCGGTCCGCGCCGGCATTGTCGTACTCGGCAAGACCTCGGTGTGCAACGACGTCGGCGAGCCGGCCCCATTCGGGTTTCGCGTCGAGATGTGGGAAAAAGACTTTAGTATTTTTGGCTTCCCCATTAAATGCCTGACGGGCGGGCCACCCACGCATGGTGGGCCGCACTGCGCGAACGATGGCATGGGGGACGACTTCATTGGCAGCGCCCAGGTGGATCTGTCTGTGCAGGAACTTGAGACTGCGTTACCCAATGTTGGAACCGAATACATCGAAACCGTCGTGCTGAACCCGTGCAGCAGCGGCGAAAGTGTGTGCGACGTGACCTATGGCCCGGACTACAGTTTCACATACCGCATCACGCGGTTGCCTGACGTTCGGACCGACCTCCGCTCGGCACTCGACGAGGCAATGCGCAAGACCGGAGCACGTACTGAGCTCGAGGCTATCGTGAATGGATTGCGGTCTTTGCACGAGCCGAGTCTTCGTCAAATAGACCCGGGCACGGCCGGGCCGGAGGCAGCCAAGTAGCCGAGGCGAAGAGACGTACCGCGCCATACCTGGTAAGGATCTGTCAACCGCTGGCAAGCTATGGTACGTTGCCTCCCTTCAAGGAGGAAGTACATGAAATTCAGACGGCCGGAACTCGAAAAAGATAATCCGATAGCTCCCGAACCGTATGTGGGCCCACGCCGACGGCTGGCAATGGCGCGCGCGGCGGCATCGGGAACATTGCGAGAAGTGGGCGATATGAGAGAGACATTGCAAACCTTGACGGAGGTGGCTTCTCGGTTTGTGAATAGTCTGTCGAAGGCGAGGAACGCAGAGAAAGAGCTGGAGACATTGCGGGCTGCGATCGCACAGGCCGAGCGGGTGCTCGCCGCCAAAGACTGCTAAGGGGGCAGGCACGCTTAAGAATTGTCCCGCCACGCAGCCAACGATGGTATCAAGGCCGTCTCTCATTCGATACTGCGGCCGACCTTACCGAGACAGTGCTCTCTCGCCATTCCTCTAGGCCTATCCCCCAACTATTGGTCTAGAGACTTGCGGGTGCATTCCATGAATATCTTTCTGTCCTATTCGTCATCTGATCGTGAACTCGCCGAGCGGATCGCCTATGGCCTGCGGAATGATGGCGATTCGGTGTTTTTTGACCGGACATCCCTTCCTCCCGGTGAGGCGTACCATGCACGCATCCGAAGCGCGATTGACGAGTGTCAGCTTTTTATCTTTCTCGTCAGCCGTGACGCTGTGTCATCGGGCAGTTATGCGCTCACAGAATTGGGGATCGCTCAACACAGGTGGACCGATCCCTCAGGCCGGATTCTCCCGGTGATGACCTCAGCCATCGACCCCGATCTGCTCCCTCCCTATCTCAATGCAGTCACGGTTCTGCGACCGCAAGGCGATCTCGTGGCCGATGTCGTCGTCGCCGTCAGCCGCCTACGTCTCCTTGTTGCGGAACCCGTCAAGATCATCAGCAGCCTCACGAATTCCGGCTGGCTGTGGACTTTCGAAATCTTGACTCATGAGCCGGTCACGGAAATTTTCTATCGGTTTGCGGAGGAGAATCTCTTCACGAGTACCGGATTCTCTCAGGTGCGTGACCGAAGGACCGGGCTTCCTCAGCCGAAATGGTATCTAGAAGTTCCGCTTTTTACAGGCACTCGGACTCTATTTGTGAAATACACAACGTCGGTGGGGGGCGAACATGGCCCCTATACACTGCTGGTGGACGCGCTCCAGTATATTGCGGCTGAGACCAAAGCAGTCTTGGACGCCACCGGGAGTGCTTGGGTCGCATTCAGGGAGTATCCGGAGGGGCGGTTGCTTCTCTACTTTACCCACCTGGTATCGTATAAGAATGGTCTGAAACAGATTCACTATTCTGTCGACGATCAATCGTTGTCTCATGGTGTTCGATTTACACCGGACTGGTCCGGGTCTGGTGCTCCAGGAATCGGGGAAGACGATGAGACGTATGTCGAGATTCCCATGTCCTCCGCCTATGTGGAGATCAAACTGGTGTTTGTCGATGGAAGCGAGTGGCCGGCCAGGCGGTTCCCTGTCCGGGTTTCGCGGTAGAGTGGCGCATGGCCTGGAGAGCATCAAGAGTGAGCCTAGCTGCTTTCCTGGTGGTCGAGCGTTCAACCGAGAGAGGCTGCAGTAGACTCTGTCGTTGCGGTATGCGCCCATTCATCGGACAACGCGGAGGTCCAATTTTCATACGAGTAGATTCAATGTCTCCAAGACATCCCACGGCACAGATGGCCCCATGCAGCGTGCTGTGGAGTGTCGTGGGTGCCCTGTTACTGCTAGTCTCGGTCGTGGGCTGCTCCACGACGAAATTCACTTCCTGTGCTGATGGGCAGCTTGCAGTCCAAGAGTGGCTGTACTTTGGAACAGAAACGCCTTCTAGTCATGTCACCCCGGAGGACTGGGCTAAGTTTCTCAGTGACACAGTGACCCCACGGTTCCCGGACGGGCTCTCGGCGTGGCAAGCCGCCGGTCAATGGCGATCGGCTTCAGGCGAAGTCATTCGCGAGCCGTCCTACGTGCTAAGCCTCGTCCATCCGGACGAGGCCGTGCCGAACAAGGCGGTTCAGGAAATTGTGGCCTCCTATAAAATGCGTTTCCGGCAGGAGGCCGTGCTCCGCGTCAAGTCCCACGCCTGTCAATCTCTCTAGTCTGTATTCACCCACCGGACTGTCTGTCGACGGAAATCCTCTCGGATCGAAACTTCTGTCCGCCAAGCGGCTGACAGGTTCTGTGTTTTTGCTTAGTTACATCAACAGTGTTTGTTAGACTTCCCGCTATGCAATACCGGTACATCACGCTGCGGGTGCTCCCGTTCACCGGAGCGCTTATTGCCGGCATGTGGTCCTGGGTTTCAGCCGGTGATCTCGTTCGATGGACAGACGAGAAGGGGGTACTCCATTTTTCTGATTCCTTGGCGAACGTGCCCGCACAGTACCGTGGCCAGGTTAAGTTGGAGAAGCTCAAGGAAGAAGCAGTCCCAAAGGCATCTCGTTCCGACCGCAATCTCACCAAGGCTCAAGAGACACGCGTGGTGGGGTCGACATCTGAGCCGTCCAAAGACAAGCCGAAGCTCAATAGTTATGAAGTTCCGTTCGAAGCCTATGAGGGCACGGCCCAACGGGTGATCGTATCCGTTAAGTTTAACGATTCCGTGACGGCACCTATGGCTCTCGATACAGGCGCCCCCGGCCTCGTGATCTCTCCCAAGCTGGCCAACCAGCTCGGTCTCCTGAGTGGCGACGAAGGAAAGGTGGTGGTGCAAGCCGGTGGGATCGGCGGTTCGGTTTCTGCTATCCGGACATTCATTGACAAAGTTCAGATCGGAGAAGCCAGCGATATTTTCATTCCTGCGACAGTCACTCGCTCAGTATCGCCTGCCTTCGAAGGGCTTGTTGGTATGGATTTCATGTCCAAGTACTCCTTCAAAATTGATTCA
>CAZNBG010000371.1:0-3686 GCA_964570915.1 uncultured Nitrospira sp.
CCAGTAACCCTTCCCCTTGATCGGTCATGAAGTAGACAACCACATAAGCCGCGAACGAAAACATCCAATAGCCTGGGAGCCGGCCGAACATCGTGGCTAACGCCAGGCTGGCGGTCGTGAGGGCCAGTAGACTTTGGACGACAAGGAAGATGTTCAAGTGTGGCAAGCCGATCGGATGTTCAAGCACCGCGGTCAACCGTCTGCCGTTGATCTCGTGGTCTCCCGTCAGGTTGGCTTCGAGCGCCAGACGGTCACGAAACAAGGAGCGGGGCGCCAGTTCTCTCACCAACGACTGCCGTGCATGCCAATGCGACGGAGTGGGAGGTTGCTCCAGCAGCCAATCCTGCAGGCGCTCTCTGCCGTGGTCCGAGACGGTCGTGTCGAGAAGATGCGTCAGGGAATGCGCGCCGAACAGATCCAGATCGGCAGCATACGGATGAGACTTCGGAGCCTCACGGGGTCTTGGCGGAATGGCGGCCCAGTCCAGTGTCATCCGCGCCAGATGAGTCACCTTGATCTGTTTCCATTGACGAAGCCGGTGAATCCGGGTTTCCACCTTGCTATGATACGCGGCGACGGTGACGAAGATGGCCAGGAATACTCCGAGGGCCAGGTTGCCGCTGTGATACCAGTCGAGCTTGTAAAGGGTAATTGTGCTGACCAGGCCGATGAGGAAAATGGCCAGCCGCCATCGCGTGAAGGTGGCGCTGGTCCTGGTTCCTCGAGCAATGAGCCGGTCGGCCCGCCGGATCATCGTTTCGATCTGGACGATACGCGAGTGAGCCATGACAGGGGACCTTACTGGGAACGGGTTGGGGACGTCAAATACCAACGTGAATTTCGTGAAACGGATCTTGTAGGCTCACGTTGGAAGGACGATCCGCCACGGTTCATCAACTACGAAATAGCGATGTCCAACGGCTGGATTGACGTCTGTTTCCACGAGCGCGTCGACGTGGGAGAGCTGCTGAGTCGACTCGATGACCCTCGCCTGCAAGGCGCCTGGGAGGATGAGGGGGTCGTTCATCTCTATTGGCCGGAAGACCAGTGGAGCGAGGATCGGCTCGCGTCGGTTCGACTGGTCCTCGCAGGCCTCGCGCCATCGATCGAGGCCTTCTCTCTTTCGGTACGACAGGTGCCGGCTCAGGATTGGAACGAGGAGTGGGCTCGCTCCGTGAGGCCGCTCCACATCGACCGGCTGGTGATTCGTCCGAGTTGGGACCCAGTCGTACTGGGGGCGAACGATATCGAAATCGTGCTTGATCCAAAGCAGGCGTTTGGCAGCGGCCACCATGCAACCACTCGGATGTTGCTGGAGTGGTTGCAGAAAGAGATATATGGTGGAGAGCAGGTTTTGGACGTGGGTGCCGGCAGTGCCATCTTGGCCATGGCGGCGGTCAAGCTCGGTGCCGCATCAGCCATCGGTATTGAACACGATTCGGTTGCCGTGGATTGTGCGAGGGAGTATCTCGAGGTGAATCATGTGGACGATCGGATTGACATCATTATGGGCACGTTGGGCGACCTTCCGGAGGGTAAGCGACGGATCGCCGATCTCGTGCTGGCCAATCTCGACCGGCAGACGGTGTTGGACCTTGCCGGCGATGTGGTAAGGTCGGCGTCGGAAGGAGCGAGAATACTGGTCTCCGGCATTCTGGTCGAGCAGCAAGCCGACATCGTCGATCGATTTGCCGATCTCGGCTTGGTGTGCTTGGAACGGCGTCAGGATGAGGGGTGGGTGGCGATGAAATTTCTCAGGCCCGATTCCTGCGACGGAGGGGCCTGATGACGACCAGGCCCACGTATCCACACGTCCATCAGATCAATATCTCCGATGGAGGGGTCCCGAAGCTGCCCGTTTGGGAAGCAAGAGTGGGTGAACGGGGGTTGGACGGCGATCGGCAGCGGAACCTCAAGTTTCATGGTGGTCCTGACCGTGCCGTGTGCCTGTTTTCGCTTGAGCTTATCGAACGGTTGCAGGATGAAGGCCATCCCATCGATGCCGGATCAACCGGTGAAAACCTCACGTTGTCCGGCTTGGACTGGGACTCGGTCCGGCCAGGCGCGCGGTTGACCATCGGTCCCGATATTCAGCTTGCGGTCACGAGCTATACCACGCCCTGCACCCACAATGGGCGGTGGTTTCGGGATGAGGACTTCTCGCGCATTTCGCAGAGGTTAAACCCAGGCTGGAGTCGCGTCTATGCAAAAGTATTGCAAGGCGGTATCGTCCGACCCGGAGACGCGGTGACCGTGGAGTTCTGAAGCGTGTTTCGTGAAGCCCAGATCGTAAGATCCTTCGAACACATGTTCACGGATGACGAGGGGGAGGGTGATGCATCGAATTCTTGAACCCGAATTGATGGACGATCCTAAGCAAACGGAAGCCTACGCGCATGCCGACTTTGCAGAAGAGAATCAAGGATTCGTCGATCGATTCAAGGAATACTTCCCGGAGTTTTTGCAAGGCCGTGTCTTGGATCTCGGCTGTGGTCCCGCCGACATCCCGATCCGGTTTGCCAAACTCTATCCGGCCTGCCAGATCATCGGAGTTGACGCGTCGAGCCCAATGATCCAGTTAGGCGAACAAGCGGTGAAGCAAGCGGACTTGACTGATCGCATTACGCTGCGCTGCGAACGACTCGATGCTGTCGCCGGAGCCAATATCGCCGATGCAGCGATCTCCAACAGCCTGCTTCACCATCTGCCCAACCCCCTGCAGTTTTGGCAAAAACTTCGACAGCTCGTAAAACCGGGTTCCCCGGTACTCGTGATGGATCTGCTCCGTCCGGAATCGCCGGAAGCGGCGCACGCCATCGTGGACCAGTACGCCGCAAACGAGCCAGATATTCTACGCCGCGATTTCTACAATTCCCTGCTCGCGGCCTTTACCGAGGATGAGATCGGCTCGCAGCTGGCCCGCATGAATCTCACGCGATTGCTGATCGACATTCCCGACGACCGGCACTGGGTCGTTGGCGGCATCATTCATTGAGCAGGGGCCTGTGCGAGAAGGTATGTGGTTGAACACGGTTGTGAGACGAATCCGCGAGTATTGCACCGCCGTCACTCTATGGGCTCTCGGTGCAGTCATGCTCGTTGGATGCGGCAATCGTGAGACGGTCCTCGTGATCGAAAAACCAACGGAGGTGCACAGTATAGAACAGACGGCGCCTTCTACTGGATCCTCGAGTGCGGGGCCTCAGCCGGGAAAAGTGATTGCGATACTGAAGGCAAGCGAGACGGCACGAGCCATCGGCGTGTATCACGGCAAAGATTTTGACGCCTTCCAAGTCAAGCTTGCCGACGGCACCGAGGGACTCATCATCGCTGGTGATACCTTTAGAGTCGTGTCCCGATGAGACGATTCAACCGGGATAGATAAAGATCCTCTCGAGTGTTCGCTGGCAGGAGCAGGAACTGTAGCGGTGTGAAATTTCATCTTTTACCCGTACAGCGTGTTTGTGAAGGCCTTCGGACGGTTACTTTTCATCCACTGCTTCTCCTACTCGCCATCCTGAATCTTGCCTCCTGTTCGGTGATCGAGACGACTTTCTCGACGATCAAGACGGGCTATCGTGTCATTAAGGGAACGGTGAAGGGGACTGTATGGGTTGTGCGAGGAACCTATCAATTTACGAAAGAGACGTCCAAGCTCGTGTATCACATCGGCAAGTTTACCTTTG